>JANXSC010000012.1 GCA_025352845.1 Opitutaceae bacterium | reverse complement strand
CTATTTCACCGGCATCATCCGCGACAAACAGGGGCGCAAAATGTCGAAGTCGCTCGGCAACTCGCCCGACCCGCTCGACCTCATCGCCACGTATGGCGCGGACGCGCTCCGCTTCGGCGTCATGCGCAGCGCGCCGCTCGGAGCCGACATCCTTTTCGACGACAAAAACGTGGAGCTCGGCCGCAATTTCTGCACGAAGCTCTGGAACGCCGCGCGCTTCCGGCAAATGCAGGGCGGCGAGACCGAAGGCGAGATCAACCCCGTGCTCCTCACGAGCGACGACAAATGGATCCTCCTCCGCCTGAACGCCGCCATCCGCGAAGTCTCCACCGCGCTCGACGAATACCGCTTCAGCGACGCCGCGGCCACACTCTACCGCTTTTTCTGGAGCGAGTATTGCGACTGGTATGTGGAGGCGAGCAAAGCCTCGCTTTACACCAACGCGACGGCGACGGGTGAAGCCGCGACCGAGCCGGTGATCGGCGATTTCGAGCAGCGCAAAGCGAACACGCTCGCCGTCATGGATTTCATCCTCGCGCACACGCTGCGGCTCATGCACCCGTTCCTACCCTTCATCACCGAGGAGCTGTGGCACGGCCTCGGTTTCCACGACGACCTGCCCGCCGACCAAGGCGGACGCACCATCATGTTCGCCCACTGGCCCACGCTGTTCGACAACGATTTCTTTTTCCACTACGACCTCGACCCGAGCGCCGAGGAAGCCGCGAACAACAAATACGAAACCGTGAACCGCGGCCGCGCCCTGCGCCGCGACGCCAACATCGCCAGCAACAAGCGCGTCCGCTTCATCCTGCAAAGCGCCACGCCGCTGCTGCCGCACGACATGGAAGTGCTCAAGATTTTGCTCAACGCGGAGCCGTTCGAAATCGTGGAAAACTACGCCGCCCCGCGCGGCACGCCGAGCACGCTCACGCCGCTCGGCACGCTCTTCCTCCCGCTCGAAGGGCTCATCGATGTGGCTGCCGAGCGCGACCGGCTCGCGAAGGAAATCGCCAAGGTCGAAGACGAACTCGCGAAGGTGCGCGCCAAGCTGGCGAACCCGAACTTCGCCGGCAAAGTCCCGCCCGCCATCCTCGCCGACCACCAGCAGCGCGAGGCGGCGTGGGCCGAAAAGCTGGCGCAACTCACGCGGATGCGCGAAGCCTTGGGCGAGAGCTGAAGCCGCGATAAATGCCGGGCCAAAGGCCCGACCCCAGGGACCGACTCGTCATGGTCGTGATTTTTTGGATCACGGATTACGCGGATTACACGGATTTTTAGGAATCAGAAATCTGTGCAATCCGTGGTCAAAAATCCTCCCTTTTGAATTTCGGTCTGAGTCGCCTCACTTCCGGTGAAGAAGCGGGATGGCCACTGCTTGGTTGTCGCCGAAAATTGCAGCGGCCCTTGGGAGTTTCCTCCCAAGGGCCGCTCCAATGTCGCAAAGGCGAATCGTCAGAGATCCCGATAAGCATCCCGTCTGTTGCGAATGGCGGAAATGTCGATAAGGCGTGTGCGATCATCGATGCTATAGATCACGCGGTAATCCCCAATCCGTATTCTCCAAAGATCCCTGTTGCCTTGCAACCTGAGAGCGCCCGAAGGTCTGGGAACCTTCATCAAAGCCTCGATTCGCTCAATAATTCGGCGGGCAGCGGATGAGGGCAGTTTCCCAAGTTCCTTGCGTGCCGAACGCGCAAAAGTAATCGAATAGTCAGCCACGCACGCTGCCAAGTTTCAGACGGCGTTTGACGGAATCGAGGCTTTCCCTGGGTTCATGCGCGCGAGTCTCAGCTAGGGCGGTGTCGTAAAAATCCTCCCACAGCTTGCGATGCCGTCGTAGGTCGATGACTGCGGCCGTCTTCGTGCCGCGTGAATTGATCATAAATGTAATGCCACTCATGGGTTGAATCGTATCGGATTATAGAATCGAAGCAAAGGCCATTTTCAGCGCTAAGGCACTCTAAGTCGCCTCACTTCCGGCGAAGAAGCGAGATTGCCACTGCTGGGTTGTCGCCGAAAATGCAGCGGCCCTTGGGAGTTTCCTCCCAAGGGCCGCTGAAATGATTCGTTGGCGATGTCGCCAGCCGGTGCTTAGGCCACTCCGATGGAACGGGCGCGGCGGAAGCCGACAATGCCGAGCGCGCCGAGCGCCAGCATCGCAAAGGCGGATGGCTCAGGCACGGCTCCCGTCAAGACAACGGGAGCTCCTAAAATTGGACCATTACCCGCCGGTGTTGATGTCCCAAGACTCTTTGACGTGATGACTGTTGAAGCATCGACCGAAAAGGCAGCCGAGTTAATGATCGTCGTAGTTTGCTGCGTAAATTGAATCGAGGCGGTTCCAGCCTGCGCGGCCGAAATCACCGTATAGGTAAAGGAAAACAGGTGGAATTCCTGTCCGTTCGTGATGGCGACGCCACCGGTCTGGAAACCGGGCGAAAGAGATGTCCGTGGAAACCAGTCGCCCGTGGTCGAGCTTGTGGATGCCGCAGCAACTCCGTAATCCATGAAGCCATCCCCGTTAAGATCTTGGCGGGTGGGCAAAGCAGCAGTCGGGTTCACATAGAGAGGATCCATGGTTGCGCCGCCTTGGTCTCCGGTAACTCCCACGTTTGTGGAAATGGTTTTTCCCAAGCCGCTCTGAAAACCCTCAAGCGCGGCAGTCGTGCCGGTGATCATCGCATACATATCCAGCGTAATGACATCACCAACCTGAACCGAGATCGCCTTGCCTGTGTCGGGGCCGTTAAGTGCGGCACCATTTTTCTGAGTGGCCCGCAAATCCCAGACAAACCCTGCGGAGGCGTTCTGGATCGCGAATCCGGCGAGAATCAAGGTCGCCAGTGCTGTATTGCGAAGGGGGGAGGATGGGGAGAGTTTCATAATTTGAAGGTGGTTACTTATTTGGATTGTGCAGTGGAGGTTTGCAAGAAGTTTTTATCGTGATACGTAAATTTTAGCGGCGGCGGCGGCTCATCAAGCCCAGAGCACCGAGCGCCAGCAAGCCCAGCGAAGCAGGCTCGGGAACGACACCGCCGGATGACGGCTTGCCCGAGTCCACGAGCAGCGAAGACCCAAACGGCGCGCCCTGCCCGCCGAACCCGGCGTCCAAGAATGCGTAATCATCGTTGTTGATTACGCTGTCGTAATTGAAGTCACCAAACAGCCAGCCGCTCCCACCACCACCAAATCCTGCATCCGTGAACGCGTAATCATCGTTATTCACCAATCCATCAAGATTGGCATCGCCGTAATAGGTATAGCGCCCGAGAGTTTCGGTGAAAGCGCCCGTTGCGTGGCCGAAGAAAGTCGCTTGGTTCAAGTCGGCGTTGCTAACGAAACCAAGCGCCGTTGGCAATGCACCCACCGCCGCAAACGAGCTGTTGATCCCGAAGCCATTCCAAGCCGTCCCGGCAAATCCAGTCGTAACATATCCATTGATCGTCGCATACGAGGTCGTCCGCACGATCATCGCATTGTCTTTCAAATTAAAGCTTCCTGTCGGAGCAACGAAAGCCGTGCCCACGTCAAAAACAATAATCGCATGGGCGGCGGAAACCGAGCCGACAGCAATGGCGGCTGCGAGAAGACCCCTTTTGCAGAGACGCACAGAGGAGGATTTGGCGAAGGAATTTGACGAATTCATGGGTTTCATAGCGAGGTGTTTGTCGGGAGAGGTTGGAGGGACGGGGATATTTGTAGGCGAGGCGGAGAGGTTGGCAAACATTATTTTCAGATTTTATCAATTATTTTTCGGGCGACGGTGGACGGAGCGGGGTGCGGTGAGGATGGAGGATGGAAGATTGAGGATGGAAAATGGAAGATCGAACGTTCAATGCTCAGTTCGGGAGACGGGCAGGCACAGGGGCAAAACCGCTTGGCAGCAGCCTCTTGGCGTCCTAGCCTGTGCGGCCACCCGCTTTTTTCCCGATGAAACTCCGCCTCTCGCTCGTCGTCCTTTCCTGCCTCGTCAGCATTATCACCGGTCTCGTGCTCTCGCGCGGCGGCGCGAAGGCCACCGCCGCGCGCACGAAACCCGTCATCGGGCTTTCGCTGGACACCTTGAAAGAGGAACGCTGGCAGCGCGACCGCGACACTTTCGTGCGCCGGGCGACGGGGCTGGGGGCGGAGGTGAAAGTGCAGAGCGCGAACAGTGACGACGTGCGCCAGGTGGCGGATGTGCAGGCGCTCATCACCGAGCGGGTGGATGTCATCGTCATCGCGCCGCACAATGGCGAGGCCATGGCCAAAGCCGTGCAGCTCGCGCACGAAGCGGGCATCCCGGTCATCGCCTACGACCGGCTGATCAAGAACTGCGACCTCGACCTCTACATGACCTTCGACAACCTCCGCGTCGGCGAGTTGCAGGGGCAGTTTCTCGCCGAGGCTTTGGCGAAAATGGCCGGTGGAAAAAAACGCCTCATCCGCATCTACGGCGCGAAGACCGACAACAACGCGCTGCTCTTCAAGCAAGGCCAGGACAGGGCTCTCGACCCATTGCTGAAAAGCGGCGCGCTCGAAATCGTCCACGAAGACTGGGCCGACGACTGGAAACCTGAAAACGGAAAGAAGATCGCCAACGCCGGCATCAACAAAGCCGGCCACGCCTTCGACGCCATCCTCGCCTCGAACGACGGCACCGCCGGCGGCGCCATCCAGGCACTGCTCGAGGAGGGGCTCGCGGGCAAAGTGCTCGTCACCGGCCAGGACGCCGACCTCGCGGCGTGCCAGCGGATCGTCGTCGGCACGCAAACGATGACCATTTACAAACCGCTCAAACAGCTCGCCGAGCAGGCCGCCGAGTGCGCCGTGAATCTCGCGCGGCACCGGCCCGTCATCGCCACCGCGAGCCTCGACAATGGGCAGGTGAAAGTGCCGAGCATCTTCGTGGATGTGGTCGCGGTGACGAAGGAGAACATGCGGGAGACGGTGATCAAAGACGGCTTTCACCCTGCGGCGGAGATTTTTCAAAGCACCGGCGACAAATAGCGAAAAAACGCTAAGCGTGGAAGGAAACCACGGCCCTATGAAAAACTCCTCCCTCCGAAACTTGGCGATGCTGCTGGCGAGTCTGCTGGCTTTGTGTGCGGGAAGCTGGCTTCTCCCTGCCGGGCGAAAGCCGAATCCGGGCGCAGCGCATCCACCAACGACGGAGAAAGCGCTTCCGAAAAGCGAACTGCACCTGCCGCCGGACACGACCTTGCCGACTACGCGGGCCGCGCAGTCGCCTGACCGCACTGCGGCGCAGCGGGCGGAACCCGCGCGCCGGAACTTTGCGAGCGCATGGCAACGCGAGCCGCTGGCTTCACTCCAGGCTTTTGACGAATGGGCCGCGCGTTACGCGGCCGCGACGGAACGGGAGCGCGCGGAAATGCTGCGCGAGGGCGTGGCGCTGGCGAAGGCCCGCCGCGCGGCGATCAAGGAACTCATTGAGCGCGATCCGCGGCAGGCCATCGCCTCGGCGGTGCCCGCGACCGTGCGGGCGCAGCTTCCGGCGGAAGTGCTCGCGCTGCTCGAAGCGCGCGTCTCCGGCCGCGGCGAACTCGCGCTCAACGCGGTGACGCCGGCACCGGGCGAGACGGTCGCCGAGCCGGCTTTCCGCACGGCGATGGTGAACGGCACGGAGTATCGCGCCTACACCTACGGACGCCGGTCGGAGCAGATGACGAAGGTGGAAATCTCCGTGCTCGGTGTGGCCGTGGACGGGTCGCTCGCGGTCTCGGAAAGCCCGGTGCGCGTGCTCGAAGCGGGCGAAACGCCGCTGCCCGGAGTGCCGGTGAGCGCGGTCTGCCCGATCTCGGGCCTGAGCACACCCGCCACCGCGGGAGCGCCGTTGAACACGGACGCGGCGACGGCGGTGGAGGTGGCGGGGAAAGTCCAGGTGCTGTGCCACGTCGAGCACGTCGCGCTTTATGAAAAAAAGCTGATCGACGCGGAGGCCGCGGCGGGGCCGTATCCGGGCGCGCTGGACGATCAATTGACGCAGGCGAACGGGAGTCCCGGCACCTCGGGTGTCTCGGGGCGGCCGCCGCTTTCGTGGAGCACGGGGACAAAAAAGGTGCTCGTGATCCGCGTGGATTTCTCGGACAAGACGGGCTCGCCCGCGTATCCGAACTCGCCCTTCGCGACGATCGACGCGGCGTATGTCGCGGGCGTTTTCAACCAGGCGAATCAGCTCGCCGATTTCTACGCGCAGGGTTCCTACGGCCTGACCTCGCTGGCCCTTTCCACGTCGGATGTGACCGCTGTGCTGCGGATGCCGCACACGGCGTCGTATTACGCCGTGGGCGACGGCGTGAATGCCTACAACACCACGCTGCACACGGATGCGCAGGCGCTGGCGACCACGGCGGGCTTCAATCTCGCGACCTACGACCGCATCGGCGTAGTCTTCTCGAATCTCACCGCGCTCGCCGGCTCCAAAATCACCTACGGTGGCCTCGGCGACGTGCAGGGGAAGCGCTTTTGGATCAACGGCTTTTTCGACTTCCGCGACTGCTCGCACGAGATCGGCCACACCTACGGGCTCCAGCATTGCAATCTCTGGCAGGTGAGCGACGGCAACCCCGTCTCCGCGAGCGGCACGAGCACGGAGTACGCCGATCCGTTTGGCGCGATGAGCAGTGGCAGCACGGACATCCGGTTTCATTTCGACATGTGGGAAAAAAGCATCCTGCACTGGATTCCGGACAGCAGCGTGCAGACGATTACCACCGCGGGAACCTACCGCGTCTATCGCTTCGACCACGCGAGCGCGAACACGGCGAATCCGCTCGCGCTGAAGATCGTGCGCAACGCGACGCAGGATTACTGGATCGGACTGCGGAAGCTTTTCCCCGGCAACGCCGCGCTGACCAACGGCGCGTACATTCTGTGGGGTTACAACAACGTGGTGCAGGGCAACCTGCTCGATTTTACGACGCCCGGCACCGATTCGCAGGATGCGCCGCTGGGCATCGGCACGAGCTTTTACGACAGCGTCGCGGGCTTCACGATCACGCCTGTCGCCCGCGGCGGCGTCACGCCCAACGAGTACCTCGACGTGCGCGTGAACTTCGGCCCGTTCACCGGAAACGTCGCGCCGACCGTGACGATCAGCGGGCCGGCCACGGTCGCCGCACGGCAGACGTGCATCTTCACCGCGCAGGCCGCGGATGCCGATGGCGACCCGCTTTGCTACGCGTGGGACTTCGGGCAGGGCGCGGTTTTCGACAACAATCCCAGCGTGGCTTTCGCCTGGAATGCAGGCGGCGCTTTCACGGTCAAAGTAACCGTCTCCGACATGAAAGGACACAGCACGCAGGCGACGGCGGGCGTCACCGTCACCGATCCCGTCACGACCTGGACGCCGCGCGCCAACACCTCGACGGGCGACTTCAACGCGCTCGTCGCCAGCCCCACGAAGGTGCTCGCCGTGGGCGAGGATTTCACAAATTTCAAAGGCCCGGTGGCCAGCTCCACGGACGGCATCACCTGGACGGCCACCCAGCTCGTCGCCAACCAGCAGGCCTA
>JANXSC010000004.1 GCA_025352845.1 Opitutaceae bacterium | reverse complement strand
ATTCCGGGATGTCGAAGGACACACGCACGTGCGACTGCGCGCCGAGGTTGTAGATCTCGTCGGGCTGGAGCTGGTAGAGGAGCTTCACCATCTGCACGGAGTCCGCGAGGTCGCCGTAGTGCAGGTGGAGCTTCACGCCGTTCACGTGCGGGTCGCGGTAGAGGTGGTCAATGCGGCTCGTGTTAAAGGTCGAGGCGCGGCGAATGACGCCGTGAACCTCGTAACCCTTGCCGAGCAAAAGTTCGGCGAGATACGAACCGTCCTGCCCCGTGATGCCAGTGATGAGCGCTTTTTTCATGCTACGAAAGGCAAAGCTACGCTAGCCGCGAAGGCACGGGCAAGCTTGCGCTGGGCGCGGAACTACGGACTCCGCGCCCTGCAACCGATCTGCACGCGAGGGAAACCACCCGGGAAAAATTTGGTCGCCCACCCGCGCCCCAGCTGATGTTCTCCCCAGTTCCAGCTTGTGAATAACGCGACCCCAGCCTTGGCCGTGATCGACGGCGTGCTTTGCCAACTTACCCGCACCGGCGCGCGCGCGGGCGGCCATGCGCCGCTCGCGACCGCCGTGGTGGAGTTTCGCCCGGGACCGCTGTGCTACTATGTGCGCGAGCATCCCTTCGGACTGCTCCCCGGTCTGCCCAATCTCTACTGCCTCGATGGCGCACTCCGCCTGCAGTGGCTGGCCGAATGGCCGGAGTCCGCCGGCCCTTGCACATCAATTCGCGGCGAAAACGGCGGCGAACTCGTTGCGCTCGCCGCCTCGGGTGCGGTCGTGCGGCTCGATGCTGGCACCGGTCGACTGCTTCGCATCGAACAGCCGATGGCCGCGGCGATCTGAAGCGGGGCGGGCCGGTCGACTCGCCCTTCATGGGAGTGGGGCCCTGCCCTTGACGGCGGGTAGTCAGACCCGCGATCTTTTGGGTGTGCCTTCGAAACCGATTCCCGGCTCCACCGGTGATGTCCTCACCTGTTTGCCTTCGCCCTATGTCCCTCACGGGCCGACGGGGTTGCTCTATCTGCCGCGGTTCATCGCGAAGTGTCGTTACGTGCGGGAGCATGGCGCGCTGCCGCCGAGTTACGCGAAGAATTACAAGCGCGGCTGCGATCGTTTCCTTTCGCAACATCTCGGGATCGAGCCGGCGGCGGTGGAAAAAATCGTCCACGAATCGAGCAGCGACGCCGAGCTCGACGCGAAGTTGAAGCAACTTTTGCCCGCCGATGTCCGCGTCGCGCAGTGGAACCGGCGGCTGGTCCAAATGGGAATGACTGCGGCCGGGCGCGAATTCATGCAGACGGCGCTGACCGCGATGGGCTGCGCCGATCGCATCGAGGACATCAAGAGCGTGCCGGATCTGATCGATTTCGACGAGGGGCGGATCGAGTAGGAAAATTGAAAGAGGGAGAAGGTGAAAAATTGGGAAACACCGCTGCGGTCCGCATTGCCGCCGTTTTCCCCCTTTCCAATTTCCCGCTTTCATCTTTTCTTCCCACTATGGTCAAAGGCCAGAAAGTCATCTGCATCAACGACACGTTTTCTCCCACCGTCCGCGCGCTCTACAAGCAGCTGCCGGTGAAGGATACCATCTATACGGTGCGCGAGGTTTTTCTCGGCCGGGAGAAAATCGTGAAGGGCGGCGACACGGCCACGGTCGGTCTCCTGCTGGAGGAGCTCACGAATCCACTGGATCCGTTTCACCAAGGGGAGCAGGAGCTGGGTTTCTCGTCCGAGCGTTTCGCGCCGCTCAACACGCTGCCGCCCGAGGAAGTAGCGGCGGAGGTGGAAGAGCACGTGGGCGTGCCCGACTGGGCGCCGGCACCGGCGTGAGCTGAGGAGGCAGTCCGGTGTAGGCCAGCGTGCTTGCGCACGCTCCGGAGAAGTGCCCGCTTGGGGACGCTCGACTCGCGGAGTGAGGAACGACAGTAGCCGTGGGCTTTCAGCCCACGGAATCTTGGCCGAATCAAAGCTGCGTCGCGTAGCGACGCCTGAACGAGGGTGGGTTCAAGCGTCGCTAACGCGACGCGCGCTTCGCGGATGGCGGATGCCGTGGCTTGAAAGCCACGGCTAGTTTCATCCGGTCGCTACGCGACTAGTCATCGTCGATTCGCGCGGCAGCTCCCCGTCACCACGTCAGCACGAGCAACGACACCGCCTGACGCGGCAGCGGGAAACTGAGCGTCGCGGTGCCGGCGGCGATGTCGGCCGTCGGCGCGGAATCCGTGAGCACGGCGAGCTGCGCGGCGGCTTCGAGCTGGGTGTATTGCGCGCGCGTCGGCGCGACGGGCGCGCCGAGCGACTGCCAGAGCGCGTAGGCATTGCTGTGTTTCGCATCGACGCGGTGGTGCGTGAGCTTTACCTGCGTGAGACCAGCGGGCAGGCCGGCGATCGTGAGGGAGACGGCGGCATCGGGGCCCGGCACGTCGTCGTCGTGATAGTGCCACACGAGCACGGCGAGTTTCTTCGCCGCGAGATCGAGGCTCGCGAGCGCGGCGACATCGGGCGCGGCTCGCACGCCGGATTTGATGATGGCCTCCACGCCGAGGTCGGCGCTGCTCTGAGCGTCGATGCGCTGGCCGGACATTTTCGCCATCATGCGGTGGACGTTGAAGACGGGGAGCGTGAGGCCGTTGCTCGCCATCGCGCGGAAGCCGGCGAAATACGGCTGGTCCTCGAACTCGAAGGCCCACGTCGTCGCGCCCTCGAAGTTCACGCCGTGTTTTTCGGCGAGCAGGTGTTTGCGCGCGAAGCTCGCCGCGGTGTAGCTCGAATACATCGTGCCGTTGCGGTAGCCGAGGTGCGCGCCCTGGCACGCCGCGCAGCCATCGGGATCGGATTCGCCGAGGATGATGGGCTTGGCCTTCAGATCCGGGTAGCGCGCGACGCGGGCGAAGCCGGTGTCGATGGTCTTCAACTGGCCGCCGATGCCCATGCGCAC
>JANXSC010000627.1 GCA_025352845.1 Opitutaceae bacterium | reverse complement strand
CCTCACCGGCGTCCGCGAAATCGAGCAGCGCATCCAGCGCACGGAGAAATTCGGCGCGCTCCCCGATCCGCACGCGGACACGCCCGCCGGCATCCCGGCCAATTATGGCGAGCATATGGACCTGATGTTCGACCTGCTTGCGCTGGCCTTTGAGACCGACTCGACGCGTGTCTCGACCCTGCTGCTCGCCGGCGACGGCAGCAACCGCGCCTACCCGCAAATCGGAATCCCCGAGGGCCATCACTACTGTTCGCACCATCGCAACAACGAGGAACTCATGGAAAAGGTCGGCCGCATCGACCGCTATTACATGGAGCGCTTCGCGCGCTTCCTCAAAAAAATCGACGAGAAGAAAGATCCCGACGGCCATTCGATCCTGCACAACTCGATGATCGTTTACGGCAGCGGCAACTCCGACGGCAACCGCCACACGCACCACAATCTCCCGATTATCCTCGCCGGTGGCGGAGGTGGCACGCTCACGCCCGGCCGTTATTCTCAGATTGGCGGCCAGCCGATGAGCAACCTCTTCCTCAGCATGACGGATCGGATGGGGGTCACGGGCTTGGAGCGCATCGGCGATTCGAGCGGACGCGTGAAGGCCGTGTGAGGTCGCCGGCCCGCAGCGACGGATCTCATTCTGATGCGCTTTCAAGTTGAGACTAACCATCCAGGGCCACGCGGTAAGACTGCGCCGGCGCTGGGTTTCTGCGTCTAGGCGAGGCAGGCCCTGCTTGAGCTGGCGCGTAACGCTGGCCAAGTCGGCGAACACGCGGTTGGGAAATTCTTTTTCCCGGATTTCGTCCCAGACGTGCTCCTGCGGATTCAATTCCGGGGCATAGGGCGGCAGGCGCGGCAGAGGAATATTCTCCGGCACCACGAGTTCCTTCGAGACATGCGAGCCGGCCCCATCGACGACCATGACGATGAACTCGTCCGCATGCGCCTGTTGGACTTGGGCCAAGTATTCGCCCATGCGCACGGTGTTCATCTTCGGGCGGATCATCCAGTCCAGTTCGCCGTCGCACGGGCTGACGGCGCCGTAAACGTAGACAAACTCCCGTTCGTAACAATTGGCCACGACTGGGCGCGGCGGCGGCGGCGCACCCTGCGGCCGAACCGCGCCTCGTCCTGAAACATCAGCCGCACGCGCCGGCCCTGCACGGCTGCGGGCGTTACGAGGGCCGCCAGTCTTTTCGGGAGTTTTTTTCCACGCGGCCTGTGCGGCAGGATCGCTCTTGGGGTGGCGCGTATCGGGCGGGACTTTCCGTCAACCGGGCGCGGACGAGCCGCGCCCTTGAAAACTGCGGCGTGGGCAAGAAAGTGAGATGCGCCCGCCCGCGGGGGACGATGGTGTTTCCGGCGTTCGCTTCGCAGCGAACCCGGCGCGTTAATGCGAATCCGGGAAGGATGTCAAATTCCGTGACTACCGGAATTCCGGTAGTTTGGCGGGCTGCATTTCGAAACCGGTCGGCCAACCTTGTGGCGGAGGGTCGGATTTCATGCTGAGTGAAGCTTGGTCTGGAAGCGGTTCCGGCCGAGGCTGCACCTGTTGGATTTCGATCCTCCACTTTTTTGGCCGGGCCGACCGAAGACACGGCGCTGGTGCTTGCCTAAAGACCCTGCGTGTCGGCCAGCCACACAAGTGAGGCGAGCGCGGCGGCACCGAGATGAAGCTCGCGCGGGTTCACCTTGTCGAGCGAGTCGGCGGTGGTGTGATGATAGTCAAAGTAGCGTTGCGAGTCGGGCGTGAGGCCGGCGACGGGCACGCCCTGCGTCAGCAGCGAACTCACATCGGCACCACCCGAACCCTTGACGAATGTATGCAGGCCATAGGGCGCGAAGAGCGCCGCCCAGCGCTGGTTCGCGCGCGCGTGGAGATCGCCCTGCGTGCTGCCGAGATTGAAACCGCGCGGTTGAAATCCGCCGTTGTCAGTCTCGATCGCGAGGAGGTGCTTTTCTTTTTTCTCCTTTGCCGCCGCCGCGTAGGCGATCGAGCCGCGCAGGCCGTTTTCCTCGTTCGTGAAAAGCACGCAGCGCAGGGTGTGGCGCGGCGTGAGCCCCAGCGCGCGGAAAAGCCGCAGCACCTCGATCGATTGCACGACGCCGGCGCCGGTTGTCGTGCGCGCCGGGCGCGACGTCCCACGAATCGAGATGGCCGCCGATGAGGATGATCTCGGCGGGAAACTCCGAGCCGCGGATTTCACCGATGACGTTGTGCGACGGCGCATCGGGCAGCCAGCGCGAGTAGAGCTTGAGGCCCACGCGGACGCGGGCCGCGCCTTTTAGGGCGGCGCTGAGTTTGTTGGCCGCGAGCGTCGAGATCGCGGCGGCGGGAATGCGCGGGGCGTCCGGCGCGTAGGTCATGCCGCCGGTGTGCGGCAGGTCGTCGAGCGCGTGCGTCATCGAGCGGACGAGAACAGCGACGGCGCCCTGGCGCGCGGCGGCGGAAGCGCCCCGACTGCGTTGGTCGACGGCGGCTCCGTAGGCAGTGCCGGGATTCACGGTCGCCGGATCCATCGGCCGATTGTAGAACACAATTTTGCCGGCGATTTTTTCGCGGCCGAGAGTCGCGACCTCATCGAGCGACTGCACCTCGACGACCTCGGCCATGATCCCGCCGGTCGGAGTGGGCTCCGAGCCGCCGAGGGCGAACGCGTTGAGCGCAACAATCGAGCCGCCAGCGAGCATCGTGACCATTTCTTTTTCGCCGCGCTCCCAATGCGGCACGAGCACGTCCTGTTTGTAAACGCGATCGAGGCCGAGGGTGCCGAGAGTTTTTTCCGCCCACTCCACGGCGCCCTTGAGATTTTTTGAACCGGCGAGTCGGCCTGGATGCTGCGCCACGAGTGCGTTCCGATTGCCGAAGGCCTGGCCACGGCCAAGCGCCTCGCTGAAGAACGCGCGCAACGCGGCCTCTTCCGCTGCGGGCGTTTGCGCGCGGACGAAGCAGACCAACGAACTGAAGGCCAGGGCGAGTCGGAGCACTGTGCGCATGGGCGGGAGAATTTCGTTGCACGCACCGTGACTCAAGCGGCGAATCGGGACGCCGCTTTCAGCCCATGAAACTTTCCCCCATCACACTCGCCGGCCGCCATGTGCGGCTGGAGCCGCTCGCGGCCACGCATCTCGACGCGCTCACCCGCCACGGTGCGGATGCCGAATTATGGCTCTGGATGCCCTCGAAGCGCCCGGACCCGCGGGAGTCAGTGCGCGCGTGGAGCGAGACAGTCATGCCGATGCACGCGCGCGGCGAGCTGGCGGCCTTTGCGATCGTCGATCTCGCGCGGGGCGAGGCGGTGGGCGGCACGACACTCTTCGACTACTCGGCAGCGCACCGCCGCGTGGAGATCGGTTACACGTGGCTGGCGAAATTTGCGTGGCGGAGCGCGCTTAACACCGAGTGCAAATTCCTGCTCCTGCGCCACGCGTTCGAGACGCTCGGCATGAACCGCGTGCAGTTGAAGACCGATGCGCGCAACGAGCGCTCGCAGGCCGCCATCGCGCGGCTCGGCGCGGTGCGCGAGGGCGTGCTGCGCTCGCACATGATCATGCCCGACGGCTGGGTGCGCGACTCGGTGATTTTTTCCATCGTCGCCGCGGAGTGGCCGGCGGTGAAGGCGCGGCTGGGACAATCGATGGCGCGAGTGTAGGGCGGGGTCGCCGAACCCCGCCGGGAGTGAAACGCTACCGCAAGCCCTCGGACGGCGGGGTAGGGAGACCCCGCCTTACACTTAGAACCACTTTTTCTTCTTCAAGTAGATCACCATCAGCACCGTGCTGACGATGGTGGCGATGATCGCCCACGGGTAGCCATGTTTCAGTTCGGGCATGTTTTCAAAGTTCATGCCGAACCACGTGCCGATCGCCATCACGGGGATCGTGACGGCGGTGATGGCCGTGAGGAACTTGATCCCCTCGTTGGCCTCGAAGGCGGCCTTGTTGAGGTAAATGTCGAACGCCATCATGAGCCGCTCGTGGTAACTCGCCGCAGTATCCTCGAGCCGCGCGAGGTTGTCGTGGAGATCGCGGAAGTAGGGGAGGAGTTTTGCGCGGATGAGTTTTGAGTCGCCGCGCGCGAGCCGGCCGATCACGTCGCGCTGCGGGCGCACGATGGTGCGCAGCCGCGTGAAGTCGCCGCGCACGTGCAGCAGGTCGTTGACGAGTTTCTTCTGCCCCGACTCCTTGGCGAGCACGTGCTCCTCGAGTTCCTCGAGTTCGGCGCGGAGTTCTTCGACCACCGGTGCATAGTTGTCCACGAGGAGATCGACCAAAGTGTGGGCGATCCGATCCGGGCCCCGCGGGCCAACGCCGGCGCTTTTCGCATAGCGGTCGACCAGCGTCGAAACGGAGCGGAGCGGAGCGGTGTGGTAGGTGACGAGGTAATCCTTGCCGAGAAACAGATCGAGCTCGGTGGTGTTGAATTTTTCCGTGCGCGTGAAATCGACCGCGTGCGTGACGATGAAGAGATACTCCTCGTAGTCCTCGACCTTCGGCAGCGAGTTGGGTGCGACGCAGTCCTCAATCGCGAGCGGGTGAAATTGGAACACGCCCTCGAGGATGGTTTTGATTTCCTCGGGCGTCGGGTTGTCCAGGTCCACCCAGAGCAGCAGCCCCTTGTCAGCCCGGACGAGGCGCAAGGCCTCGAGTTCAAGATCCTGCCCGACGAGTTTGCCATCGCTGAAGATGAAGGAGCGGATCATGGGCGCATGGATTCCGTTGATCGAAGCATGATTCCATTCAGTTGGCCGATTGGGTCGTGTCGAATCCCAAGCTAACGAATATTTGCCGGGCCGTGACGAGCTTACCGAAACGAACCGCTGTCGTTTCGAGCTTGCGCAGGTCGATGGCAGGGCTCCGTCGGTCGATTCAATAGCCTTCGGACTACAACCGCAGCTTCGCCTCTGCCGCAGCGATGGCGGCGATGAAGGCTTCGGGCGTCGGGGCGTTCAGAAACGTCGCGCGGTCGGAGGGGTCTTTCAGGATTTTGCAGAGGGCGCTGACGACGGCGAGGTAGTCGCCGGGCTTGGTCTTCGGGGTGCCGAGCACGAAGAAGAGTCTCACGATCTCGCCTTTGGCGTCGAAGGCGATGCCGGCGTCGGAGCGGCCGACGGCGAGCACGATTTGCTTCACGTGCTCGGTGCGGGCGTGCGGGAGAGCGACGGCGTTGCCAAGGCAGGTAGTGTCCAGGCGGTCGCGCGCGAGGAGTTCGTCGTAGAAAGCGGCGTAGTTGGCGACGTCGGGATGGCCGTCGAGGAGCCGGGCGATTTCGTTGAGCGCCGCGGTGCGTTTGGTGCTCTGCACGTGCAGGGCGATGCGCGAAGGAGCGAGGAGCGAGGTGATGCGGCCGGGCATGCGAGGAAGGAG
>JANXSC010000584.1 GCA_025352845.1 Opitutaceae bacterium | reverse complement strand
TTGGTCGAGACGACGGTCGCGATGGCGTTGGCCGTGTCGTGAAAGCCGTTGATGTATTCGAAGACCAGCGCCGCGAGCAGGACGAGTAGGAAAAGGGTCATGGGTCAGTAGGCGTGGCGCGGGCAGCCTGCCCGTGCCGGTTGGCGACACGCGGGCAGACTGCCCGCGCTACGGTATCGCGCGGCCGACATCACGAGTGCTTCAAGACGATTTGCACCACGATGTTGCCGGCGTTGCGGCAGCGGTCGACGGCCTGCTCCACCATCTCGTAGAGTTCCTGCAGAATCACGAGTTCCTTGGCTTCATAGGAGCCGTGGTAGAGTTCCTTGAGCAGCGAGAGCATCACCTTGTCGGCCTCGCCCTCGGCGTATTGCAGGCGGTCGTTGGGCTCGCGGATTTTCTCGATCGTGGTGCCGCCGCGGAGTTGTTTCACCATAAACACCACGGCCTCGGCCGCCTGCAGCATCAGCTCCGCCTGCCGCTGAAACGCCGCGTGCGGCACACGCCCGGGATAGATCGAGAGGCGCTCGACGATTTTCTCGAGCTGCTTGGGAATCCGGTAGAGCGCCCACGAGAGCGCCTCGATATCCTCGCGCTCCAGCGGCGTGACGAAGGTCTTGCTCAGTTCCTCCGTCACGGTGTGCCGGATCCGTTTTTCCTTCCGCCGGGTCTGGATGAACTCATCGAGCGAAACGCTCGTGCCCCCGCCCGCCGCGGTCTTTTTCAGGTAGTCGGCAAACAAATCCACGCTGGTCTTGGCCTCCTCGGCTCCGGCTTCCAGCAGGTCGAAGAACTTGTCGTCTTTGCCGAATAGTTTTTTGAGGGAAAGCATCCGGCGTGAGTTACCGGTCGATGTGACAATGGCGAAACATTTTTGCGTCCTATGTTTTCCCGCGGAGCCAAATCCAAAGGAAACCCAGACGCTCGTGCAGCGCCCAGTTGCTGCGCTCCAGGCCACCCGTGTCCCACAGCAGGTCCGACACAATCGAATCGCCGTCCGCCAGCGAAAGATAGTTGGTCGGGCAGGGGAGCGCGTTCACCCCGTTGTGCCGGAACAACGCCATCGCCCGCGGCAGGTGCCACGCCGAGGTGACGAGGGCGACCGGGGCTTCGCCCACGAGGCGGCGGACATGTTCCGCCTCCTCCTCCGTGTCCGCCCCCTGTTCGAGTTTCACGATCCGCTCGGCCGGGATCCCGAGGGCCATCGCGGTGCGGGCCAGTTCGGTGGCGTGGCTGTCCACCGGACCATAGGTCGGGCCGCAGACCACGAGCTTCGCCTCCGGCAGCACGCGCAGGAGGCGCACCGCCTCGGTGATCCGCGCGAGCGCGCCGGAGGACAGGCGGTTGTTCGAGGCGACGCCCGGCGCGTAGCCGTTGCCGGCCCCGAGCACGACCACGAATTTGCGCGGGGCGAGTTCCGGCGGCACCGCCGCGCCTGAAATCAATTCCGGAATCGGCGGGTAGCGCATTTCCAGCGGCCGGATCAGGTTGCGGCTCACCCAGCGGTTGCTGAAGACGAGGAGCACGACGAGGCCGCCGAGGAGAAGTCGCCGACTCAGCCGCGCGCGTTTGGAGCTGAACGACAGCACCGCCCCGACGGTCATCAACGTCATCGCGAGGGGCAGTGGCATCAGCCAGAAGCCCACGAGTTTCTTCAGCCAGAAAAGCATGCGCCGAAGAAAAGGCCCCACGACGCACGGTGCGAGCCTTGGGTATCGCTGGTCGTCGGGTGCGAAATTGCGGCTCGCCTTGACGCCCGCCCAAAATCCCCCGATCCCTTTCATGCTTTTCCCCGCTTCCCCATGAAAAAACTGCTTCGCCTATTTGCGCTCGTTGCCGTCGCCGCCTCCCTCGCGTCCGCCGCCGAGACCTACAAGATCGCCGTCATCCCCAAGGGCACGACGCACGAATTCTGGAAATCGATCCACGCCGGCGCGAAGAAGGCCGAGCTGGAATTGAAGGCCGAGGGCGTGAACGTGCAGATCATCTGGAAGGGCCCGCTGAAGGAGGATGACCGCGAGCAGCAGATTCAGGTCGTCGAAAATTTCGTCGGCCAGCGCGTCAGCGGCATTGTGCTCGCGCCGCTCGACAAACGCGGGCTCGTCGCACCGGTCGAGTCCGCCGTGCGCGGCAAGGTGCCCGTCGTCGTGATCGACTCGGGCCTCGAATCGAAGGCTCCGTCGAGCTACATCGCGACCGACAACCGCGAGGGCGGCCGCATCGCCGCGCGCGAACTCGGCAAGCTCCTCGGCGGAAAAGGCAACGCGATCATGCTCCGCCTCCAGGTCGGCTCCGCCAGCACCGAGGCGCGCGAGGAGGGATTCCTCGAGGTGATGAAAAAGAATTTCCCCAGCATCAAGCTGCTCTCCACGGACCAGCACGCGGGTGCGACGCGCGACACCGCGAAGGCCGTGAGCGAGAATCTCCTCAACCGTTTCGGCAAACAGGTGAACGGCATCTTCTGCGTGAACGAGTCGTCGGCGGCGGGCATGTTGCTCGCGCTGCGCGACGCCGGATTGGCAAAGGGCAAGGTGAAGTTCGTCGGTTTCGATTCCGGCGAGACGCTCAACGCCGGCCTCATGGCGGGCGATATCCAAGGCCTCGTCGTGCAGAATCCGATGCGCATGGGCTACCTCGGCGTTAAGACGATGGTCGCCGTCTTGCAGGGGAAAAAGGTCGAACCCGTCATCGACACCGGCGTCGGGTTCGTGACCAAGGCCAACATCGATTCCCCGGAGATGGCCGAGATCGTCCACCCGCCGCTCGACAAGTATCTGAAGTGAGAGCGGCGCGTTGGCGTTTTGCTCCCTGTAAGATTGACCCTTGGTGCCATGCGCCTACGTTCCGTGCCATGACGCTACAAGTTATCATCGAGCGTGGTGACGACGGCTACTTCTCGGCGCGCTGTCCGGCACTAAAAAGTTGTTGGTCGCAAGGCCGCACGCGGGATGAGGCGCTGAGGAATATCCGCGAGGCGATCGATCTTTATCTGGAGCCGTCCGAAACCGACTTCGTAACCGACAAGGAACACGAAGTCGTCTCCCTTTCGGTTTGAAGCTTCCCCTGCTCAGTGGTCGTCAGGTGCTATCCGCGCTTCAGCGGCTGGGTTTCGTGGAGATTAGTCGCCGGGGTAGTCATCTAAAGATGGAGCACCGCGACGGCCGTCGTATTGTCTTTCCCTTTCACGACGAGGTGGACCGTTTTACCCTGAAAGGCGCGCTGCGCGACGCGACTGTTCCAATCGAAGAGTTCCTCACCACTATTAAATGAGTGCGATGCCTGCCCTCTGCCTCACCGGCATCGCGAAGAGTTTCGGCGCCACGCGCGCCCTCCGCGGCGTGGCGCTCGAAATCGCGCCGGGCGAAGTCCACGCGGTCATTGGCGAAAATGGCGCGGGCAAGAGCACGCTGATGAAAATCCTCAGCGGCGCGCACACCGCCGATGCGGGCACGATGGAACTCGGCGGCCAACCCTATGCGCCGACGGATCCGCACGACGCGCGGCTAAAGGGCGTCGCGATGATCTATCAGGAGCTTAACCTCGCGCTTCATCTCAGCGCCCAGGAAAATATTCTGCTCGGCGCCGAGTCCGCCCGCGCCGGTTGGATTGATCGCCGCGCGTCGCGCGCACGGGCCCGCGCCGCGCTCGCGCAACTCGGCCACGAGTCGCTCGACCTCGACCGGCCGGCCGGTTCGTTCTCCATCGCCACGCAACAGATCATCGAGATCGCGCGGGCGCTGCTTACGAACCCACGCGTGCTCATCATGGATGAGCCGACGAGCAGCCTCACGCAGGCCGACACCGAGCGGCTCTTCGCCGCCATCGGCCGGTTGCGCGCGCAGGGCGTGAGCATCATCTACATCAGCCATTTTCTCGAAGAATGCCGCCGCATCGCGGATCGTTTCACCGTGCTGAAAGATGGCGAGACCGTCGGCACCGGCGAAATGAAAGCCGCTTCGCTCGACCACATTGTCACGCTGATGACCGGCCGCGAAGTGAAGGACCTCTACCCACGCAGCGCACACGCGCTCGGCGGCGTGGTGGTGGAAGCGCGCGCGGTCGCGAGCGTGCCGCGCCTCAAACGCGCCGTGCTCCAAGTCCGCGCCGGCGAGATATTCGGACTCGCCGGGCTCATCGGCGCGGGCCGCACGGATTTGCTGCGGGCGATGTTTGCCCTCGACGCACTCGAAGCGGGCGAGGTCGTCATCGTCGGCGCGGCCAACCGCCGCGCGACGCCGCGCAGGCGCTGGGCGCAGGGCGTCGGTTTCCTGAGCGAGAACCGCAAGGAAGAGGGCCTGATGCTTTCGCAGTCGATCGCCGACAACCTCACGTTGACGAAGCCCGAGGCGTTCGGCCGCTTCGGCTGGATTAGTGCGCGCCGCCAGCGCGCCGCAGCCGATCGCTGGATCGCGGAGCTGCGGATCAAGTGCCGCGAGGCCGCGCAAACCATCGGGCAACTCTCCGGCGGCAACCAGCAGAAGGTCGCGATCGCACGGCTGCTCGAGCATCCGGCGCGAATTTTTCTCCTTGATGAACCGACGCGCGGCATCGACGTCGGCAGCAAGGCCCAGATCTACGAGCTCATCGGCCGGCTCGCGGCGGGCGGCAAGGCCGTCGTGATCGTGAGCAGTTATCTCCCCGAGCTACTCGGCCTGTGCGACACCATCGGCGTGATGTGCCGCGGCGAACTCACCGCCATCCGCCCGCGCGCCGAGTGGACCGAGGCCGAGATCATGCGCGCCGCCACCGGCAGCGCGGCGAACCAATCCGATGAGTGACACCGTGAAAAAAATCCTCGCCCAGCTCGGTCCGTTCCTCGGCCTCATCCTCGTGATTGCGCTCTTCGCGATCCCGGAGGAATCGCGTGACGCGTTTCTTAGCTACCACAATTTCCGGATCATTTTCACGCAGACCGTCATCGTCGCCATCGGCGCGCTGGGGATGACGATGATCATCGTCAGCGGCGGCATCGATCTGTCCGCCGGATCGAATGTCGCGATCGCGAGCGTGGTCGGCGCGCTGCTGCTCAACGCCGGCCTCGGCACGGCGTCGACCGCGGGGCTGATCGTCCTCGCGGGCGCGGGCATCGGGTTGTGCAACGGCGCAATGATCGCGGCGCTGCGGCTGCCGCCGTTCATCATCACGCTCGGCACGATGAGCGCCATCCGCGGCTTCGGCAAAGGCGCGGCCTCCAACCAAACCGTCAACTATCCCGGCGCGCCGGCGCTCAACGATTGGATGACCAACGATCCGCTCGGCTACGCGCTGCCGATTGGAGTGTGGGGGGCTCTCGCGCTCGCGGTCGCGACGGCCGTGGTGCTGCGGCGCACGGTGTTCGGGAGGCACGTTTTTGCGCTGGGCTCGAACGAGGCGTCCGCCCGGCTCTGTGGCGTGCCGACCACGCGGACAAAAATTCTCATCTACACGATCGCCGGCGGATTCTTCGGCCTCGCGGGGCTGTTCCAACTCTCGCGGCTGCGGCAGGGCGATCCGACGGTCGCGCTCGGGCTCGAATTGGAGATGATCGCCGCCGCCGTGATCGGCGGGGCGAGCCTCACTGGCGGCGTCGGCACGGTGCTCGGCACGATGATCGGTGCGCTCATCATGGCCGTGCTGAAGAACGGCACGCAGCAGATGGGCTGGCCGACGAACGTGCAGGAAATCATCATCGGCTTTGCGATCATCGTCGCGGTGTTTGTCGATCGCCTGCGGCAGGGGAAACAGGTGTGAAGTCTACGCGCGTCACGCTCCAATTCGGCCGCGGCGGCCTCGCGCTTGAGCTACCGTCGAGCAACGTCACGGTGGTCGAGCCGCGCTTCGTGCCGGGCGTGCCCGACGAGGCGGCGGCGTTTCAGGCCGCCATGCGCGCGCCCATCGGCCGCCCGCCGCTGCGCGAGATCGTGCAGGCGACCGACCGCGTCGCGATCGCGATTCCGGACCACACGCGGCCGCTGCCGCGCGAGCGGTTGCTGCCGTGGCTGTTCGCCGAGCTGGCGCATGTGCCCGCGGAAAATTTCACGATCATCAACGGCACCGGTTCGCACCGTGCCAACACGCCCGCGGAGCTGCGGCAGATGGTGGGCGACGCCGTCTTCGAGCGCTACCGGATCGTGAACCACGACTCCCGCGATCCCAATTCGCTCCGCCGTGTCGGCGCGACGGCCGATGGCCGCGCGATCGCGATGAACCGCGACTACGTCGAGGCCGACCGCCGCATCGTGATGGGTTTCATCGAGCCGCACTTCATGGCGGGATTTTCCGGCGGCTACAAAGGCGTGTTCCCCGCCGTCGCCGATCTTGAGTCGATCAAGCACTACCATCGTGCGCTGGTGATCGCCGATCCGCGGAGCACGTGGGGCGTGCTCGCGGGCAATCCCACGCAGGCGCAGGTGCGGGCGAACGGCGCGGTGCTGCCCGTGGATTTTCTGGTTAACGTGACGCAGAACCGTCGCCGCGAGATCACGGGCTTCTTCTGCGGTGAGCCGATCGCGGCGCATGACGCCGGCTGCGCGTTTGCGAAGCAGACGGCGATGGTCGCGTGCCCGCACGCGTTTCCGATCGTGATTACGTCGAACAGCGGATTTCCCCTCGACCAGAATCTCTACCAGACGGTGAAGGGCATGTCGGCCGCCGCGCAGATCGTGAGCGATGGCGGTTTGATTTTGGCGGCGTCTGAGTGTGGCGACGGTTTTCCCGATCACGGGAGCTTTAAGAATTTCCTTTTCTCGCACACCTCCGCGCAGGCGATGCTCGACACCATCAACAACGCAAAGACGCCCATCGAGGATCAGTGGCAGGTGCAGCTCCTCGCGTTGATACTCGTGCGGGCGCGAGTAGGGCTGCACTCGCAAATCGCGTCCGCCGATGTGCGTCGCGCGCATCTCGAACCCGTCGTCGATCTCGTCGCGCGAGTCGCGCAGGAGTTGCAACGCCTCGGTCCCGACACGCCGATCGCCGTGCTGCCCGAGGGTCCGATGACGATTCCTTATCTGGCCGATTGATCGCCAGCCCGGCGCGGCTGGCTCTGACGGCGCGGGCTGCGTTGGGTAAATTTTGGCACCACGCGCCGCATTGCCCCGGCGGAAGGGCGGCACAGCGCGCGGGGTGTCGCCCTTTCAGGGCTCGTTTTTTATTTCTACAATTCCCAGGGCGTTGCCCTGGGCTATTTCATTTCGCCCCATCGGGGCTGCGGACCGCTCAAATCAAATCCACAGCGGCAGGCTTTTGAGCCTCAAAGAGAATTCGATCTCGAACAACAGCGGCGCGTGCCGCGCGCGTTTTCATTTCCTCGGCATGATCGCGTCGAAGGTCGCGGGCTGGAGTTCCTTCCGGATCGTGCGCTTGATCGCGCTGAAGTGTTTGTAGCCGGGATCGTTTTTGAGTTCGCTGTCGCGCACCTGCTGTTTCACGACGTCGCGCATCGCGATGCCGCGGAGGCCGTCGTATTCGAAGACGAGGAGCGAGTCCCACGGCGCGTTGGTCGGGTTCTGCTCAATGTGGACGGCGTAGGTGTGCATGATGCCAGCCTTCACCCAACCCTTAAGCTGCGGCTCGACGTAACGCGTGACGAAGTCGCCATACTCGTCCGCGCTCACGAGCGTCTGGTAGGGAATCATCATGTAGACGGACTTGCTTTGTTCGGCGTTCGGTTTGCCGCCGCTCCACCCCTTGTCGGTGTAAACACACGTCTTCGGTGTGCCGAGCGCGAGCGCCTCCTGCGCGAGGCCGCCGGGAAATTTCCGCTCGACGGTCTGCCAGCGGCCGATGTCGGCGAACTTTTCGAAATCGAGAATCACCCACATGTCCTCGAGCTGCGTGTTGGCAAAATGGCTGAAGAGGATCAGGTAGCTTTTCATCACGCTGTCCTTCTTCCACTGCTCGAACTGCGCCACACCCTTCGTCTCCATGTAGGCACGGAACGCGGGACGGTTTTGCACCGGGCACGCGTAGGTGAGCACGAGGTGGGCCTCGCCCTCACCGCCGCGACCGCGCGCGCGTTCGCCGCCGGTTTGGGCGCGGGCGGAGGCGAGCGTGAGCAATGCGGCAAAGAGCGCGAATGCCCGGAGGACAAGAGGGCGGCGTTTTGGCATGATGGGAAAGACGGATGAAGCGTGGAAAGGTGCGGTTGAAGCAGCGGGGTGCGCGTAGCGCAATCCGAGTCTGAATAAAAATGGGCACAACGTTTGCGCTGGCGCTGTCTCCATCGCGCACTCAGGCCGCAGATAGTCGGCCGTTTATCACCCAAAACAATCCCATGAAAATGTCTTCCGCTTTTGCCCTGTCGTTTCTGTTTCTCGCGCTCGCCTACGCTGTAGGCGCCGCCGTGCCCGACGCCGCGCTGATCGAGCGTATCACCGGTCTCAAGGGCACGGCCAACGAGGCCGAGGGGGTGTTCAAGGTCGCGAAGCCGCGCGCCGATTTTCCGCTGAGTGTCGAGTCGCGCGTGATCGCGCCGTTCGCGGGGTTCACCTCGTGGGCGGCGTTTAATTCCGGCGGTCCGGCCGAGGCGATGGTGATGGGCGATCTCGTGCTGCTTGAGGACGAGGTGAATCCGGTGATGAGCGCGCTGTTCGATGCCGGACTCGAAGCCACCGCGCTGCACAACCACTTCTTCTTCGACGCGCCGAAAATCTATTTCATGCACCTCGGCGGCGAGGGCACGCTGGAGTCGCTCGCCAAGGGCGTGCGCGCCGCGCTTGATGCGGTGGCCGCGGTGCGGGCGAAATCGCCGGTGCCCGCGCAAAATTTTGGGGCCGGTCCGCTGCCTGTGGAAAACACGATCAGCGCCGCTCCGCTCGAGGCGGTGTTCGGCGGGAAGGCGCAGGCGAAGGACGGCATGGCGAAGTGGGTCTTCGGCCGCGAGGTCACGATGGCGTGCGGCTGCCCGGCGACGAAGGAGATGGGCGTGAACACCTGGGCGACGTTCGTCGGCACGGATGCCAACGCCGCCGTGATGGGCGATTTCGCGGTGCTGGAAGACGAGATGACGCCCGTGCTGAAATCGCTGCGGCGCGACGGGGTGAACATCGTCGCGATCCACCACCATATGCTGCGTGAGACGCCGCGGATGCTGTTTCTCCACTATTATGGGCGCGGTTCCGCGGCATCCCTCGCCGCCGCGCTCAAGCGCGCGCTCGTCGCGCAGGCCGCCGTGAAACCGAAGGATTCACCGTGACGATTTTCTCCCTGCTCCGCCTTTCTCTTTTCGCTTCTTCAGCTGTATTCGCCGAGACGACTACCTTTGCCGATGCCGCGGGCGGCGCGCCGCCGCCCGACTGCGACAAATCAAAAATGATCTGGTAGCTGTCTGTGGTCGCAACGGAGTGATCACCCAATATCGGAAATCGACGCGAGTGGTTACAGTTAGACTGCTCGCCGAGATTTTCGGCCACTATTCCGGTGCCGCAAGCAAACGAGTCGCGAGCGACTAACTGGCAGGGGCGCCCCATCATGAAAAATATCCGTTCACTTCGACGCCCGGCCATACTGGTGGCACTGCTCGTCCCAACATTTGGACCAGCGACCGCGTTTTCTGCTCAAGCCGTCCGCGCCTTCGTCTCGAACTTCGGTGACAGCACGGTCTCGGTGGTTGACCCGCAAAAGGCGCAACTCATCACCAACATCAAGACCGGCACCAAGCCGCACGGCGTCGTCCTCGCGCCGGATGGCAAGGCGGTCTATGTTACCAACGAAGGCGACGACACACTGTCGTTCATTGATCCGGCGAAAAACGAGGTGGTGGCCACGGTCGAGGTCGGCAAGAGTCCCAACCAAGTGGAGGTCAGCGCCGATGGACGATTCCTCTTTGTCACGATCAACGGGGCCGACAATCTCGCGGTGGTGGATGTTGCGACGCGCAAGATCGTCAAATCCGTGACGGTCGGTCGCATGCCTCACATCGCCTTGCGCAGTCCCGATGGCCGGACCATCTACGTCACCAGCGAAGGCGATATGAAAGGGGTTCTCGTGGACGCATCCACTTTTGCGGTGGTCGGCGAAGTCCCGATGTTCGGTTGGCCGCGCATTCCGGCGTGGACGGCCGATGGCAAGCAGATCTATCAAACGGTTCGCTGGCTCAATGGCGCGCTGGTGGTTGATGTTGCTGCGAAGAAGGTCGTGGATCGCATCGCGCTGGGCGAACCGAAATTCGCGTCGGAAGGCAAGGACGCGCACGGGCTGGCGCTTACCGCCGACGGCGCGCAACTGTGGATCACCACGCAGACCACCGACAGTGTGACCATCATCGCCACCGCAAACCAAAAGGTGTTGGATCACATCAGCGTCGGACGCGATCCGAACTGGGTCGCCTTCACGCCCGACGGCAAACTGGCCGTCGTCAGCAACACGGGGTCAGGCGACGCGAGCATCATCGACGTGGCGCAACGCAAAGTCGTCCGCACCGTCAAGGTCGGTGCCATGCCAAAGCGGCTGAATGTGGGACTGGTTGAAGTGCCGTAGCCTCCTGCGGCGTGCGGCCATCCCTTTTTTCGACGACTTCACCAAAGAGAGAATGAGAAACATTGCGCTTGTCTGCGGGTTCATTTTGCTCGCCAACACGGTATCGCTTTATGCGCCACCGCCGCTGGTCACCGGCGACGTGCCCACGGCGGACAAGGAAACCTTCGAGTGGTATGTCGGCGGACGTTATCAGGAGAGCGAAACCGGCAAGCCCGCGCGGCTGTTGCCGTTCACCGAACTGGTCTATGGCCTGAGCGACCGGCAGGAGTTCACGTTGGAAATCGCCGGTCTGAGCCAGGACCACGAATTTGGCATCAATGACGTCGTGGTCGGAACGAAGTTTGTGTTCCTCAAAGAGACGAAACAGCGACCGGGCATCGCCGGGTCGTTTGAGTTGAAGCTCCCCACTGGCGACAAAGACCAGGGACTCGGCAGCGGTGAGTTTGATTGCGACCTGCGTTTGCGGGCGCAGAAGACGTGGGGCTGGCTCACTGGCATGGTCAACGTCGGCTATACATTCGTCACCGACCCGGAGTTCGGCGGCGTGAGGCAGACCACGGAGAACGTATGGCTCGCGGCGTTCGCCCAAGAATGGCAGATAGCGAAGCGAACCAAACTACTCTCGGAACTCTACTTCGTCAGCCGCGAAGAACCGGGCGGGCACAACCGGCTGGCGGCGAACATCGGTTTCAAGCACAAGCTGGATGACAACCTCAGCATCGACGCGACTCTAGGCAAAAGCGTCCGCGAAGGGAATCTCGGCGGACCGGACCTGCGCCTCTATGCCGGCATCAAATGGGAATTCGACGCACCGTGGCGAAAATAAAAGGAATGAACTGCCATGAAATGGATCACCCGTGAAAAAATAAAAGTGGACCGTGTGGCGTGCCCGTGGCTCATCAGAAGATTCATCGACCCACAGGCCGAGTTCATTTTCGCGCCGAAGGAGCAGGTCGCGGCCCAAGCGCATGAACTCGGCGCGACACCGTTCGACATCGACCACTGCGAACTCGGGCACCACGGCGAGGATGTTTCATTCGACTCCATCCTCAAAAAACACCATCTCACCGACCCGGCGTTGAAGCTGCTGGCCGAGATTGTTCGCGCTGCGGATTCGCATCCAGCGAACCCGCATCCCGCCGGAGAGGGCTTGCGTTGGGTGGCGTTTGGTTTCAGCGCGCTGGGCCTCAGCGACCACGATATCCTCAAACGCGAGTTCATTGTCTATGACGCGCTGTACGCCGAGTGCCAGCGACGGGTAGGAGCCGGAACCGCGGTATGAGCGGCTTGCACAAACGCACAGACTTCTTGCCCTGCCGTGAATATACGAAGCACTCTTAACACCGCGCTAGTGCTGGCCTGTGGCTATGTTGACTTGCCGGCCCACACCGGCACGGGCGGCTCCGATCGCGCGGGTGTCTTGTCAAGCAAGGGATCCGTCTATGTCGCGCAATCCGCCATCACCGCCGCCGATGTCGTCGATCTTGGTGCCGAGCTTCCTTTCCGTTCGATCTCTAGACTGCGCCTGCACGACAGATTGCCGCGTTCACACCTCATTTCCCTGGTAAGCCAACCATACTCAATAAACAGAAACCATGAATAACCCAGCCCTCCACCTCCCTTCGCTCCGTTCCGTATTGCGCCCCGTGAAATCGCTTGGCGCGATCGCGGGCTTCGCCGCATTGCTGTCGGCCGGTCCCGCCATCGCGGCGGAAA
Organism: Opitutaceae bacterium; assembly: GCA_025352845.1. GTDB lineage: Bacteria > Verrucomicrobiota > Verrucomicrobiia > Opitutales > Opitutaceae > ER46. The sequence goes on along the minus strand of JANXSC010000584.1, from coordinate 2,940 downwards.
AAGACGACGCCGCGCTGCTCAACCGCCTCAAGGACAGCAAACACTCGCTCGCCGCCGGAATCGCGCAGTCCGAAGAGGCCAACGGTGCCGTCATCTCAGCCAAATTCGAAATGAAAGGCGATACGCTCATGCTGAGCGTCTATACCGCGAGAGGTGGTATCGGCAAAGACGCTGAGCACAACGAACTGATCGAATTGCTCGGCGATGCGACGCAGGGCACTTGGCAGCCGGAGATCGAAGTCTTCGAGGACAAGAATCACCTCACGCGCTCCGCGATGCAGTTGACGCTGGTGCAGTCATCCAAAGTGACGCCGATCGAAGCGATCAAGAAAGCGGAAGCCGCGCAGCCGGGCACGGCCTATTCGGTCATACCCGCCGTGAAAAACGGCAACCCCGTTTACGACGTGAAAGTCGCGACTACGGCCGGCAAAAGCATCAATTTAACTGTCGACGGCAAGGCGGGCACAGTGACCAAGTAGCGGAACGATCCGCACCTCGACAATCGAACACCCCCTGAGACTGTTTCACGTGGATCGACATCAAACATGAAAACATTTTCCTCCATGGCATTCGTGTCAGTGCTGGCGGGCACGGCGGCATTCGCCGAGACAATCACCTTTGCCGATGCCGCGCTCGGCGCGCCGCCGCCGGGCTGGATCGCGACGAAGACCGGCAGCGGCGAGCCGAAGTGGACGGTTGAGCGCGACGCCTCCGCACCCACCAAGGGCCACGTGCTCAGGCAGAGCGGCGACGCCGACTATCCGCTGTGTCTGAAGGCGGGCACGAACGTGCGCGATGGTTTCGTCGAGGTGAAATTTCTCCCGATCTCCGGCACCGCCGATCAGGCGGGTGGCGTGGTGTGGCGGGCGAGCGACGCGAACAACTACTATGTGGCCCGCGCGAACGCCCTCGAGGACAACGTGCGCATCTACCACGTCGTCGCCGGCAAGCGCGTGCAGTTCGGCGGCGGCGATGGCGTGAAGGTCGCGCGCGGCGCGTGGCACACGCTGCGCGTCGAGTTCGCGGGTGCGGACTTCGCGGTGATTTACGACGGCAAAAAACTTTTCACGGCGAAAGACGCGACGTTGGCCGAGGCCGGCCAAGTCGGCGTGTGGACAAAGGCGGACAGTGTGACGGCGTTTGCGGAATTTTCCTTCGGCCCGCGTTAGCCGACGACCACCGCGGCCAACGGAGCGGCGGCTTCGCCGCCGCCGAAAATGAGCGCTTGGGAAAGCGCCGCTCCGCCACTCCGCCACCCCGCTCAGAAGCTCGTCGCCAGCGAAAACTTGATCACGCCCGGCAGGTTGACCGAGATCAGATTGCCGCCGACGCCGGCCCACGCGGATTTGTTCGAGACGTTTTCACCGTTGATACGGGCGGTGACGCTGGCATTGGAAACCTTGAAGACATACGACGCGCCGAGGGAGTGCAGTGTGTAGCCACCGATGAAGCCCTGGTTGTTGTTATTCACGGGGCGGCGGCCGATGTAGAACGAGCCGGCGGATAATGACAGCCCCTTGACCTGCGCGACGCGCCACTCGGCGAAGAGCGAGCCGGAATACTTCGCGGTGCCCTCGGGGATTTTCTGGTAGGTCGCGGCGTTGGCGACGTTAAGCTGTTGGGCGTCGAGCACGGAGCCCGAGGCGATCAGCGAAAGGTTTTTGGCGATCTCGCCGGAGGCGAAGAACTCCGTGCCGCGATAGCTGGACTTGCCGTTGGCGGTGAGGAAATTCGCGGCGTTGATAAAGGTGGCCGGCCGCTCGATGTCGAAGTAGCCGATCTGGTAGAGCACGCCGCGGAAATCGAGCTTCGCGCCGATCTCATACTGGCGCGACTCGAGGGGCGGGAGCACGATGCCGGCGTTGGCCTGCGCATTCGCGGCGGTCGCGCCCGCCTCGAGCGCCTTCAGGTAGCTCACGTAGATCGAGGAGTTGGAGGTCGGCTTGTAGGAGGCGGTCGCCATCGGGCTGACTTTGTTTTTTGTCGAGTAGAGCGCCGAGGTCGCCGTCGTCACATTGGTGGTGTTGTTGGTCGTGAAGACGTAGGTGTTGCTGCGGAAATCCGTGAGGCGCACGCCGCCGATCACCTGCACGTGATCCTCGAACGCGGTGATGCGATCATAGAGGTAGGTGCCGCTGTCGCGCAGGTGGTTGAGCGTGCGCGTGGTCGTGGCGGTCGGCGCGGCCAGCACCGGGACCGCGACGGGCGTGTAGAGATTCTGGGCGAAGTTGACGTTGCCCTTCAGGTAAACGTCTTGGTCGCGCTCGTTGGAGGTCACGCCGAGCGAGAGGTTGTGCTGCACCTTGAAGGTTTTGAATTTGCCGTAGAGCTCCACGCGGTAGTTGTCGTTTGTGTAGCGCATGCTCGGGTTGAACGTGACCGCGAGGGTGCCGTTGCCCGTGATCAGGTTGTAGTTTTGAAACTGCGAGGAGAGCCGCGAGCGGTAGGTGAGGGCGTGGCCGGCCTCCGCGACGATCATCCACGCGGGCGCGAGAATCACATCGACACGCAGGAGGTTCGCGAGGGCGTGCGCATCGAATTTCTGCCATTCACCGGCGAAGTTGCGCGTCTTGGCCGGCATGGGTGGCAGCGGCACGACGCCGGCGACAACCGGGAGCAGCGTGAGGATCGACTGCTCGGAGGCCTTCTTGTTGAGATTCTCCACATCGTAGCGGAAGAGGAGGCGGTCGTTCACTTTCCAATCCGCGGCGAGCGAGGCGAACGTGCGGTCGCCGGAGAAATTATCGATGCCGATGTCCTCCTTGCCGCGCGCGAGGTTGATGCGGGCGCCAACCTGATCGTCCTTCGCGAAGCGGCGCGAGACATCGACCTGTCCCGTGAGCGCGCCGAAACTGTTGGCGAGCACCTTGACCGTGTTGACCGGATCTTTGGCGGGGCGCTTCGTGACCATGTTGACGACGCCGCTCGGCGGCACGAAGC
>JANXSC010000496.1 GCA_025352845.1 Opitutaceae bacterium | reverse complement strand
AGCTCGCGACGATCGACGGCTCGCGGTTGATTTGGACCTTCGACAATCTCTTTGCCACCGATGATCCGGCGGTGGCCAACAGCGCGCGGCATTTCTACGTGAACCGCGACCGGAGTGCCCCTGCCGACCTCACGCCGGCGGTGTTGCAATCACCCACCAAATTTGCCGCTTACGCCGCGCACGCGATGTTTGCCACCCTGCCTCCGGTGCTGGCACCGCTGGCGAAGCCTCAGGCCCGATAGCTGCTTTTCTCCCGAAAACGCTCAGGTTTCTCATTTGCGGGCCGATTGATAGTTGCAAAGAACAATTGGTGCTCCCCGCACACAATCCGAAAACTCAGACCGCAACCGTCAACCAAGACCCGCCATGATCCCATCGACCTCATCCACCGACCGTGCGGTGCGACCGGACGCCGCCACCGCTTCGAGCCAAGCCCCGTTTCGACGTGAGGCTACGCAAGCTGATCGCGTCTCGATCGAGGCAGCGGCGTTTCTCCGCGAGGAGCTGGCGCGGCAGCCCGAGATTCGGACCGAGATGGTGGCTCGCGCTCGCTTGCTGGCGGCCGACCCCGCTTATCCTCATTCCGCAGCCCTGAGAACTATCGCCCAGCAGATTCTCAACGCTCCCGATCTGAGCGAAGAGGTTTCCTAAGACCGCTCCATGGTCGCCGCCGGCTACGCGCGCACCTATCGCGCCAACTCTGTCCTCACCGCGAGCCCCGGTCAGCTTGTGCTGATGCTCTATGATGGGGCGCTGAAGGCCATTGGTCTCGCCCGGGAGGGTTTTGAAACCGTCCACGAAGACCCGCGTCGCATCGAGGTCATTAATCGGCAGTTGCTCAAGGCGCAGGCGATTCTCGCCGAGCTCCAGAACGGATTGAACTTGGAGGCGGGGGGCGAGTTTGCCCAGACGATGCACCGGCTCTACGACTATCACACCCATCGCCTGCTCGAGGCCAACCTGCGCAAGCAGGTCGAGCCCGTAATCGAGGTCGAGCGGCTCGTGCGCGAACTCCGCGAGGCGTGGGCCCAGATGCTGACGCAGAACGATGTCAGCAGCGTCGAGCAGATCCGCGGAGTGGCGTAACATGGAGACGTCCGCCCAACGCTGTCTGCGCATCGCCGGTGCGCTCGGAGATTTGGCGGAGCAGGAAGCGGTGACGCTGGCCGCGCGCGATTTTCCCGGGGTGCTGGGCTTGCAGGAAAGAGCCGCGCCGCTGGTGGAATTTCTCTCCCTCCACGCTGCGGCCCACGCCGGCGATCGGGCCCTGCGGGATCGCGTGGCTGCGGTGCAGAGCCTGCGGGCGCACAGCTCGGCGCAACTCGCGGCCGAGATTGAGCGCACAAGGGTGCTGTGGCAGGAGGCGGGCGTCGCGCAGCGCCAGTTGGCGAAAATCGCCCCGGCCTACGGCCGCAGTGCGGCCAGTCGGACTCAGCTTTGCGCGGTGGGTTGAATTTCTCGGCGCGCGGATTTCACGCCCGGCCGGAATTCGAAAACAAAAAAAACCGCGGCCGATCAGGTCGCGGTTTTTGAATTTTCAGAGTGAGGCGCGGGCGATTAGCTCGCCATGGCGACGAGCGGCTGGGACTCCGTCGCATGCATGTCGACCTCGGTGATCGTCGCGCCGGAGGGCGGGCCTTGGAGCCAGGTCGACGCAATGCGGGAAGCCTCGTTTTTCCAGTTGAGGGCCGGGGTCGAGTAAACGGAGACGACGGCGAGGGAGTCGCTGCCCTTCCAGTTCAGGCTGGCTTTCAGACAGAGCGAGCCGTCGGCGAGAGTGAACGACTGAAGAAACACCGTCCCGCTCATCGCATCGGCCGGACATCCCGCGCGCGGCTTGAGGGTGAGCCGGGCGAGGCCGTGGTGGAAATTGACCATCCGGGAAACATCCCAGCTGTGGGGGCCGCCCGATGGGGAATCGGCGGCGAGGGAGCGCTCGATATCGGAGAGAAAGGAGAGTAGGCGCATCGTGGTTTTGGGTTAACTCGGCGTTTTGGGTTTGGGTGAAGCGAAGATTTTGAAGCGGGGGCCGCAGTTTGGTTCACGGCGCAGTCCTGATGCGCTGATGCTGCCCGCGGCGGGCGGGGCCGGCAAGTTCGGGCAGCGTTTACAGAGTGTGAAATTGGGGTGGGCGCAGCGGCGTGAACATTTGTTTGAACTACGCGACCCCGCCCCTTTGATGGGCTGTCTTTCCCTGCTTCGCCCCGACTTCCACCGCCGCCCCACTCATGTCTTTTGAGAAAATCCTCATCGTCGAAGACGATTTGGTGATCCGAAACCTCCTCCAGCGCATTTTCCTGCGGCACAAGCTGCCGGTGACGCTCGCCAACAACCTCGCCGAGGCGCAGGCACAGCTCGCGAAGGAGCCCTTCGACCTGATGATGCTGGACCTGCGGCTGCCCGATGGCGACGGCCTTAAATTTCTCGAACAGGTGGCCACGCTGCCCGAGCGCCCGCTGGTCGTGATGGTGACAGGCTTCGGCTCGGTCGAGTCGGCGGTCGCGTGTATGCGCGCGGGCGCGTTCGACTATGTGGTCAAACCCTTTTCGCCCTCGCAGATCGATGTGATTTTGCGCAAGGCCCAGACCTACCGGCAGCTCGTGCAGGTCAACAATCTCCTCAGTGACGATCCGGAGGACGAGGATGCGCTGCTGGTCGGCCGCAGTCCGGCGATGACGCGCCTGCGGCAACTCATCGATCGCGTGGCACCGACCGATGCGACCGTGCTCATCACCGGCGAGAGCGGCACCGGCAAGGAAATGATCTCGCGCGAATTTTACCGGCGGAGCCCGCGTCGCGGTCAGCCGTTCATCAAGGTCAACTGTGCGGCCGTCACGCAGACGCTGATCGAAAGCGAGTTTTTCGGCCACGAACGGGGCTCGTTTACCGGTGCCACCGAGCGACGCGAGGGCCGCTTCGAACTCGCCAACAACGGCACGCTGCTCCTCGACGAAGTGAGCGAAATCCCCGCGGCCCTGCAGGCCAAACTGCTACGCGTGCTCCAAGAGCGGGAGTTCGAGCGCGTCGGCGGCAGCCGCACGATCAAGGTCAACGTCCGCATCCTCGCCACGTCGAATCGCGACTTGATGAGTTACGTGCAGAAAGGGGAGTTCCGCCAGGACCTTTACTACCGGCTCAACGTTTTCCCGGTGCATGTGCCCTCGCTGCGCGAGCGGTTGGAGGACATACCGCTCCTCGCGGATCATTTTTTGAAGCGTTTCGCGCGCAAGCACGGCGTGAAGGTCACCGGGTTTTCCGAGTCGGCGCGCGCGGCTTTGTTGGCTTATCGGTGGCCGGGCAACGTGCGCGAACTGCAAAACACCGTCGAGCGCGCGGTCATCCTTTCCGAGGACGGTCGTCAGGTGACCGCCGCGGCGCTCGGCCTGCCCGGCGATCTTACGGCCACGGCGGAAGCGGCGACACCTTGGGAGTCGGGGGCTCCCGTGTCACCCACGGCGGATTCTGCGATCCCCGCTACTGACGGAGCATCGCCTTCATTGACGGATGGAGCGGGCCAGGTGCTCCGGTTGGATGAACTGGAAAAACAGGCGATCCGCGCGGCCCTGCGTCAGACTCAGGGCAACCGCACGCAGGCCGCCGCCGCGCTCGGCATCAGCATCCGCACGATGCGCAACAAGCTTCAGGAATACCGCGAGGCTGGCGACCTGATCGATGCCGGCGTGGATTCGGGCGAGGCTTGATTCTCCACGCTTTGCCTGATTTGGGACTGGGTAACGGGGCGGGTCCAGTGACTGAATTATTTCACCCCGACGTCGATTGCGGTTAATGTTCGGCTGCAACGCGCCGATAAATGGGCTGTCCCGCAAACGGGAGAAAAGATGCCCGCCACCGCCAAAAATTTCTTTTCCCGCCGGGTTCAAAGTCAGGCTTCGGCGGGGGCTGGTTCGGCAAAGGCGCGCGACTGCGGCTAACAATTTGTCAGGGGGTGTGAAGGCTAAGAACCAGCGGGCGGTGCGAATGTGGTCGCACCGCCCGCAATTTTTTTGGGCGGTCGCGGATAAACTCGCCGGAACTCTCGCGTTGACGCGCACCGCGGGCCCCGCGAACTTTCATGCAACATTCCCGGTGCCATCGCATCCAAGCTTGGCTCCCCCTCTGCATGAAACCATTCCGTCTCGCTCTCCTCGTCGCGCTGTCCTCGGTGGGAATCGCGTCTGCGCAGGAAGAAGAGCGCCGCGCCCCGCCCGTCGAGATTCCTGATTTCAGCAATCTCGACGAATACATCTACGAGCCCAAGAGCACCGTGCGTTTTGGCTTCCGCCATCTCAGCGGGGCGAAGGCCAGCTTCTCCGGCCGCGGCAGCCTGCTCGCGCCGGATAAGCCCGGGGCCGCCACCGGCGCCAACCTCGACCGCAGCTACCACAATGGCGGTGTGCGGCCCGACGCCCGCGTCGTCGCGCGCCTCGACAGCGGCGGCAACCCCATCATCGATCCGCAGACCAACGGCCAGGTTTTCGACGCGATCGCGCCGGACGGAAAAACCAACATCTGGAATTACTCCGACGCCAGCCAGCTTGCGCTCCTGGGCTACGTGGCGTTTCACAGCTACTCCGCTGAAATTACCGACTCTGCCTTGCGCAAGAAGGACACGGCCTCCAGCTCCGGCATGGATATCTCTATGTCGCGTGACATGGGCAAACTCTGGGGTGGTCGCCTGCCGTGGAACCTGACGGCCGGCATGTCCATCAACGACATCTCGGCCAACACTGCCGACCGCGTGGCCGCCCGGCTCACAACCGTGTCCGACTACTACTCGCTCTATGGTGTGACCCCGGCCGATGCGCCGTATTCCTCGCCGAGTTCCGCCACCACGAGCGTCGTCGATGCCAACGGCAATGCCGTCCTCAACGACGATGGCACGGCCCGCACCGTCACGACCGATACCAGCGTCCTCATCAGTAACGAGCCCGCCGGCCGCACCACGACCTTGACCAACGACAATACCAGCGTGAGCAATCGTTGGAAAGTAAAGGGTGCCTACTACACCTTCCGCGCCGGCCCGACCGTGTGGCTGCCGATCAGCACGCGCCTGCGCGCCAGCGTGAGTGTGGGTGCCGCGATCGTTTACTCCGGCTCGACCTACACCGTCACGCAGACTTTCGACACGCCGCTCGGTGCGGATATTTCCGACACGAACTTCAACGCCGCCTCCAAGCTCCTGCCCGGCTACTACGCCGATGCGACCATCCAGTTCGATCTCACCGAGCGCGCCGGATTCTATGCGGGCGCGGTCTTCCAATCCGCCGGCAGCTACACGCAGAACATCGACACCGCGACGAATCACTACAGCACGAAGATAGACCTCGCAAATCAGAACGGCGTGCGCGCGGGCCTCTCGATCCGCTTCTGACGCGCCGCGATCATCGCGATCGTTTTCCTCGGAGGCCGGGCCGCGCGCCCGGCCTTTTGCTTTCCGCTTTTCATTCGCCCGCGCCGTCCGTTTGCTCGCCGCCCGTGAGTCTCAACGAGAAGAAACCCCTCTGGCCGCGCGGATCGCTGGTGGTCTTGACCGGCCTGAACCTCGTTGACTACCTCGACCGGCAATTGCTTGCCGCCGTGCTCACGCCGATCAAGACCGAGCTCAATCTTAGCGATGAGCAGCTCGGCACGATTCAGAGCGCGTTCATGTGGGGTTATTTTTTGACCTCGCCGATCTTCGGCTACCTCGGCGATCGCGTGCCGCGCCGGTGGCTTGTGGCGGCCGGCGTGTTTGTGTGGAGTTTCGGCACGTTGATGTCGGGTCACGTGAGCGCGCTCGGCGCGCTGATTTTCTACCGCGTGCTGGTCGGCTTCGGCGAAGCGAGTTTCGGCACGATCAGCCCGGGCTGGATCGCGGATCTCTTTCCCACCGCGCGGCGCAACAACGCGATCTCCATTTTCTATCTCGCGATTCCGGTTGGCTCCGCGCTCGGCTACATCCTTGGCAGCAAGATCGCGGCCGTTTACGGGTGGCGGACGGCGTTTTTGTGGGCGGGCTACCCCGGGCTCTTGCTGGCCTTCCTCCTGTTTCTCTTGCGCGAGCCGGCGCGGGGTGCCGCAGAAGCAACTGCGCCCGTTGCTGCGGGTGTCGCGAAGCCCGGCTGGTCCGCGTATCTCGCCCTGCTGCGCCTTTCACAATACCGCCTCGTGATTGCGGGCTACGTGGCGCAGACGTTCGCGATGGGCGGATTCGCGCTCTGGGCACCGACGTTTCTCCATCGCGTGCACCACATGAAGAACGAGGACGCGGGAGATTTTTTCGGCAAGGCCCTTGTGATTTCCGGCTTGGTCGCGACTCTCGCCGGCGGCTTCCTCGCCACGGCCTGGCAGAAGCGCACCGGGCGGGGCTACGCCAGCATGCTCGCGCTTAGCTCGCTGCTCACCGCCCCCGTCGCTTACGTTGCCTTTTCCGCGACCGACTCTGCGGTGTCAAAGGCCGCCCTCGCGGCCGCGATGTTTCTCATCTTCCTCTCCACCGGCCCGGTCAACACGCTGATCCTCGAGACGGTGCCGGTTGCGATGCGCGCCACCGCGATGGCCGGTTCGATCTTTGCCATTCACATGTTTGGCGATCTCTGGTCGCCGCGCCTCGTGGGTCATTTGTCGGACAAATGGGGAGATCTCCAGCGCGCCACCGTGACGGTGCTGCCCGGCGCGCTCGTGGTGAGCGCGGTGTTCTGGTGCTGGCTCGTGCTCGCAACGCCGCGCAAAGTCGCGACCACGATCGCACGCTAGGTCGCAAGATCGCGCAGCACGTCTTCGACGCGCCGGAGATTTGCCTCCGGGAAAAAAGAATTTATCCGTGCGATCACCTGTTGGATAATTCCGTCCGGGCAACTCGCGCCGCCGGTGATGAGCACGCGCTTTGGCAGAGATTCGTCGGGCTTGCTATCCGTAGCCTTGGCGACGGACGGCCAGAGAGCGCGCGATTCCGTGCGGCCCGTGCCGCCGCCGTAAACGTAATGCTCCACCGAGGCGCGCGACAAAATTCCTGCCTCGGATTGGATGAAGAATGCGCGCTCGCCGAGCCGCTCTTCGCAGAGCCGGAACAACTGGTAGGTGTTGGAGGAATTTTTACCGCCGATGACGAACGCCGCGTCGAGCGGCTCCTGCAAGGCGCGGTTGAGCGCGTCTTGATTAACCTGCGTCGCGTAGCACAGCGTGTCGCGACGACTCGTTCCGCCCACGCGGGTATCGTCGCCGAATTTCGAGCGATAGACCGCGCGCAGGTGCTCGATGATCGCGAGGGTCTCGTTCATCAGCAGGGTGGTTTGATTCACCACCGCGACGCGCTGCAGATCGCGATCGACTTCAAAGCCCGGCGTGTGGCGGCCGGCAAAGTGGGTGAAGAACGAAGCGCGCACCGCCGAATCTTCACTCGCGATGATTTCGCCGAGGACACGGGCCTCGTCGAGATTGCGCACGATGACCGCGTGGGCGTGGCGGCGGGTATTGGAGAAGGTGGCCTTCGTCTCCTCGTGTTCGTGCTTGCCGTGGATGACGACCGTGAAGCCGTCGCGGCCGTAAGAGCGCGCCGCCTTCCAGACTTTTTCCACGAGCATACACGTCGCGTCGTAGTGGAAAACGGCGATGCCTTTGCGCACGAGCCGGCGCTTGTCTTCGTCGGTCGCACCGAATGCCGGGATGATCACGATGTCGTCGGGCGTGAGCGTGTCCCAGAGTTGCGGAGACCGCGGTGTGCCATCGACGGTGTAGGGCACGCCCTTGTCGGTTTGCAGATAGCGCAGTCCGCGTCGCAGGAGATCCTCGTTCACAAACGGATTGTGGATCAGCTCCGAGAGCATGAAGACGCGCCGCCCGGGATTCTCCGCGAGCGTTTCGTAGGCGCGTTCGATCGCGTTTTTCACCCCGAGGCAAAACCCAAAGTGACTCGGGATCACGTAGCGCACCGCGCCGAAATCGAGCGTCACGGGTGCCGTGGCCGTGCGCTCGTGCTGCCGCGCCAGCGCCTTGATCGCTGAACAGAGCTGCGACTGGTAGAGCGCCTGCGCCGTCGCGTCCTGCGCGTAGATCGCGGTGTTGCGCTCCTGTGCGGGACGGAATTTGTAGATGAAGTCGTTTTCGCCGAGGTGCAGATAGGGGATCTCGACGAGATGCGGCTCAAGCGCGCGCACGAGGATTGCGAGCGAGGGCGCGAGCGCCGCGGACTGTGCGAGCAACGCGTCGATCGATTCGAACACGATTTCCACGTCCGCCGATGAGCCGCTTACCTGGGCGAAGCACACGCGATAACCGCGGCCGCCCGCTGCGCTGGAAAAATATTCGGCCGGCGGCGTGTGCACTGGAAACGCGCCTTCCAGCCGAGTCGTGGCCATTGCCAGATCGGTGCCCGTGAAAGCTGGGCCCATTTTGGAACCGAGTCGGCGCACCGCGATGCGGTTGCTGGCATCGAATGCGAGCACCGCGACGAGCGCGGGGAGGGCGGCAACTTCAGGAGGCATGGAACCGCAGACGTTGGACGGCACGTGCGCCTCCCGCAAGGTTGGGCGCGAAGGCAACGCTCAGTCCTCGTCCGCCGAGTCCGTGTCGGAAAACGGATCGCCGACGAACTCGATGCCGAAAAAATCGTCCGCTTCGAGCACGGCCATCACGCTGCTGACGATTACGGCGCGGGCGCTCGGGTTGAGCGTGGGGTAGTCGAGCGTGACTTCCTCCTCCACGCCGGCGCGCGCGAGGTTTCGGTCGCTGACGCCCGCGAGGAAATCTTCGGCCCGGTTGGCGAAGTCAGCGATGATGGGGCGCAGGTCGGCCGTCATGCGAAAAGTGTTCGAGCCGCAGTGGATTTTGCAACGCCCGCGTCAGGGTCGCGCTCCCAGTTACTGCTCACGCTCCTAGTCGCGGATCGAAACTAAATGGCTGAGGCTTGCCCACGCGAACTTTGGCAAAATCCGGATGCGCGGGGTTGAGCATATAGTTGAACTCCCCGAGCACGACGACGCTCGGCACTCGCAGCACCGCGGAACGCAGCTCGCGCACCCACTTCGCGCCGAACTCCTGCGTCGCGCGGGGATGGGGATTCTCCCGCCAACTTTCCGGCACGCGCGCCGGACGCTCAATCAGCTCATCCGGGATCTCGGCCGACAGCACGGACCACGGTTGGCCGACGAGTTTAGTGCCATTGCGGGCGTTCACGATGATCTCCAGCGCGGCGAGCGAGCGCGACTCCGAGCAATAGACGACGTTAAGGCCGGGCGGGCTCCAGCGCGCACCAAATTTACGCGCGCCCTCGCCGGAAAACGCGGTCGCGGCGTGGCGTTCCGCAACGAGCCGCCAGACCACGAGGCCGCTCACGAGGGAATACCGTGCTCAATCCGCCCGATGAGATTCTCGACCTCACGGGCGCCTTGCTCGGTGCGGGCAAAGGAAAGTGGCGTGCGCCAGCCGAGGGCCGGAATCTCGCTGTTGAGCCACTCGCGGGTGTTATCGTGCGTGCCGAAGAGTTCCTTGGCGTGATCGTAGAGGCGCATGACGCGCACCGCGCGCTCGCCCTCGGGCAGGCTGAGGCGGGCCTTGCTCGCCACTCGGCGCGCGTAGGTGCGCGGCGGGATGTGCACGAGCTTCGCCAGCTCATCGATCGTGAATCCCGTCTCTCGCCCAAAGGCCATGAGGTCGGTCACGGGCACGCCTTCCTCAACGCGCGAGGCGTTTTCCTTGTGGTCGTCCAGGGTGTAGAGGTGGGGCTTGGCGGCGTTTTTTTTCTTCATGCCGCCACTGTGCCTATCATGCCGCCGGCCGCAAGCGGTAAATGCCAAGTGGCAGTAACTCTAATGCCACTTGGCGTGATGTTATTAGCGCAGCACCTCGGCGAGTTTGGCGACATCCTTGCCGCCGCCCATGGCGAAGTCGGGTTTGCCGCCGCCTTTGCCACCGATGGCCGTGCTGAGGGTCTGGATGATTTTCCCGGCTTGGTGCCCGGCCTTGATCGCGGCGGGGGAGCAGAAGGCGACGAGGCTCGCCTTGTCGCCGACCTGCGCGCCGAGTTGCACGACGCCGTCGCCGAGCTTGGCCAGCACTTGCGAGCCGAGGCTGCGGAGCGCTTCCTGATCGGAAATGGGGACAACGGCGGAGACGAACTTGAGGCCGTCGCGCGTGGTGGCTTTGGCGGCGAGTCCCTCGGCGAGGCCGGCGAGGGCTTTTTGCTGAAAGCCCTTCAGCTCCTTTTCGAGTTCCTTCTGGTGGGCGAGGAGCGACTCAAGTTTCTTCACGACATCAGCGGTGCCGCCACCGAGATGGGCGCTGACGGCGGCGAGCGCGGCCTCGCGGGTCGTCACGAAGTCGAGTGCCGGCTGGCCGGCGACGGCTTCGATGCGGCGCGTGCCCGCGGCGATGGCCATCTCCGCCACGATTTTGATCAGGCCGATTTCGCCGGTGGTGGCGACGTGCGTGCCGCCGCAGAGCTCGCGGCTGTAGCCACCGATATCGACGACGCGGACGAGCTTGCCATATTTGTCGCCGAAGAAGGCGAGGGTGCCCTCGGGCTTCTTGTCGAACTCGGTCTCGTAGGTCTCGACCTTGGCGTTGTCGATGACGCGCTCGTTGACGAGCTGCTCGACCTCGCGGAGCTGCGCGTGCGTGACGGCCTCAAAGTGTGAGAAATCGAAACGCATCCGGTCCGGCGTCTTCGACGTGCCCGCCTGGCGCACGTGCGTGCCGAGCACTTTGCGCAGCGCCCAGTGAATCAAATGCGCGGAGCTGTGGTGGCGATTGATGGCGCGACGGCGAACGAGATCGACGGAGAGTTCGACGTTGGCGCCGACTGTCCACGGCCAAGGATCAATGCCGCCTTGCGCAGCAATCTTGTGCAGGTAGCGGCCGGATTTGTCCTTCACGCAGTCGGTGATGTGGACGAGCACGCCGTCGATAAGCGCGGAACCGGTGTCGCCGGTTTGTCCGCCCATCTCAGCGTAGAACGGCGTCTGGTCGAAGACGAGGTAGCCTTCGGTTTCGCCCTTAATGACCTCGATGAGTTTTCCGTGAGCGTGCGTCTGCGAATAGCCTAGGAATTTCGTGGGATTCTGATCGGTGGCGGCATCGCCCTCGGTTGCTGCCACGATGACTTCTTTTTTCTGCGAGGCGCGACCGCGCTCACGCTGCTTTTCCATTTCAGCTTCGAATCCGTCGGTATCGACCGTGAGCCCGCGCTCGGTGGCGAGGAGCTGAGTCATATCGAGAGGGAAGCCATAGGTGTCGTAGAGTTTAAACGCTTCTTTGCCCGAAAAAGTCCGGGCTGGATCATTTGGGAAGTAGGGTTTTGCGGCCTCGAAATGACCCACATAATTCTGAAACTCCTCAAGCCCACGATCCAGCGTCCGTCCGAAGCTCTCCTCTTCACTGCGAATCACGCGCTGAATGATGCTCTGCCGCTCCTTCAGCTCCGGGAACACTGTGCCCAGCGTTTCCACCACCGGTGCAACGAGTTGTTCGAAGAATCCCGCCTGCAATCCTAGTTTCTTCCCATATAAAATCCCCCGCCGCAGGATGCGGCGGATGACGTAGTTTCGGCCTTCGTTGCCGGGGAGAATGTTGTCGGCGATGGCGCAGCTCACGCAGCGGGCGTGGTCGGCGAGGACGCGGAAGGCGACGTCGATGTTTTCCTGTTCGGTCAAGCCTTCGCGTTTGGTCGGGACGGTGCGCTGGTAGATCTTGCCGGAGAGTGCGGTAATTTTCGCGAAGAGCGGGGCGAAGACATCGGCCTCGTAGTTCGACGGGTCGGCGGAGAATTCCTTGAAGCCCTTTGTCGTCGCGTAGATTCCGGCGACGCGCTCAAAGCCCATGCCGGTGTCCACGTGTTTGGCGGCGAGCGGGGAAAAGGTGCCGTCGGCGTTCGCGTTGAACTGAATGAAAACGTGATTCCAGATCTCGATGCAGCGCGGGCTGCTCGCGTTGACGAGTTTGCGGCCCGCGGCTTCGTCGTCGCTTGGGAGCAGGTTGAAATGGATTTCCGAGCACGGGCCGCAGGGGCCGGTGTCGCCCATCATCCAAAAATTATCCTTCTTGTTGCCGTTGACGATGTGGATGGCGGGATCGAGGCCCTCCTTCCGAAAAAGGCCGGCCCAGATGTCGTAGGCTTCCTGATCGAACTCGGAGGGATTGCCCTTGGATTTGTCGGGCGAGTAAACGGTGGCGAAGAGCCGCTTCGCGGGAATGCCCCAGCAACCTTTCTTCGGGTCGCCCGTGATCAGTTCCCAGCCCCACGCGAGCGACTCCTTCTTGAAGTAGTCGCCGAAGGACCAGTTACCGAGCATCTCGAAGAGCGTGTGGTGGTAGGTGTCGAAGCCGACATCCTCAAGGTCGTTGTGCTTGCCGCCGGCGCGAATGCATTTCTGCGTGTCCGCCGCGCGGGTGTCCTTGGACGGACGAACGCCCGCCCATTTCGAAACATCAGCGGCTTTGTCGCCGAGGAAGATCGGCA
>JANXSC010000373.1 GCA_025352845.1 Opitutaceae bacterium | reverse complement strand
GGGCGGGCACGTCCCTGTGCTCGCATTCATCGTCCGCGCGCGCGAAATCATGCGGGCACCGGGACATGCCCGCCCACCGTCGCGTCCGGTTTGGTCCATGTATTTTTCGCGGTCATCTGCTTTTGCACATTCGCTCCGCTCCGCGCCGCCGAAAATTGGACCAAGGTCGCGACCGAGCACGCCACGATCCTCACGCCGGCGGGCGAGGGTGTGGCCCGCAAGTGGGCGATCGAGTTCGAGCAGTTTCGTCGCGGCCTGCAGGCAATCGTGCCCGTGCCGGTCGATCGGCTGCGGCCCGTGACGGTGATGCTGTTCAAAAACGATCGGGCGATGGAGCCGTTTCTCCCGCTCGAAAACGGTCGGCCCGCGAAACTCGGCGGATATTTTGCCCGCGCCAACGATATCAACACGATCATGCTGAGTCTCGCGCGCGACGACGCAGAGACGCGCCACGTGATTTTCCACGAGGCCGTGCACTGGCACTTGAGCGCGCGAGATGGCGCGCTGCCGCTCTGGCTCGGCGAGGGACTGGCGGAGGTTTACTCCACCTTCACGGTGCCTGACGCGAAGACCTACACGTTTGGCGACGCCATTCCCGCACACGTGGCTCTGTTGCGCGCCGAGCCGCTGCTGCCGCTGGCCAACCTCCTCGGCGTGGGCCGCGAGTCGCTGCTCTACAATGAGGGCAGGCGCGCCGGTATCTTCTACGCGCAGTCGTGGGCGTTCGTGCATTTTCTTTTCCACGGCAAAAACTCGCCCGGCCCCGGATCGGTGCGGCGCTACCTCGACCTCGTGCCGCAACTGCACTCGGCGGACGACGCGTTTGCGGCGGCGTTCGGAGCCGACTACGCGACGATCGAGCGCCGGCTGCGCAGCTACATCGGCGGCGGCACCTACCTGCGGCACGTTTATACGCGCGCCACCGTGGAGATCGTGCGCGAGGTCAAAGTCTCCGCGGGCACACCCGCTGATCTCGCGCTCGCGCGCGGCTCGCTGCTCTTCTGCACTCGCACGCCGGAGGAGGCGGAGCAACAGCTCGGCGAGGCGGCGTCGCTCGCGCCCGCGGATCCGCGCGCGTGGGAACTGCTCGGTCACATCGCGGTGGGCCGCCGGGATTTTTCTACGGCGCAGTCGGTGCTGGCCAAGGCGGCGGCCGCAGGCTCCACCAGCGCGCTCGTCTACCACAATCTCGCGGTCGCTCGTCTGTCGGAGTTGATGGGCCCGCCTATTCCCGGGACGACGATAGATCCGGAGGCAATGGATCGGTCGGCGGCGGATTTTCGGCAAGCCCTCGCGCTTGAGCCGCGGCACATCGCTTCCTACGAAGGGCTCGCCGGCGTGATGCACGGCATGGCGACGCCGCTCGCGAGCGATGTGGATCTGCTCGTGCGCGGGAGCCTCCACGCGCCGGGCAACGCCATGATCGAAGCCGGGATTGCGGCGGGCGAGTGTCGCGGCGACCGCGCGTCGGAGGGTCGAGCGCGACTGGAACGCCTCTGTGCGCAGCGGCCGGAATCTGCGGAGCCCGGCCTGGTTTACGCCCGCAACATCCTCGCGAGCGAAACGCTCCGTGCCGACGTCGACGAAATAAACCGCCTCTCGGCCGAGAACCGGCTCGACGAAATCATCGCTGTCGCCGATCGCGCCCTCGCTCGCCCGCTCGATCTCGTGCAGCGGCAGTCCTTCGGCGGCGCCCGCCAGCGGGCGCTGGATTTCAAGGTGATTGCCGCGGCGGTCGCGATGGCCAACGCGAACCGCGTCGCCGACGCGAAGCGGAGTTTGGAAGCGCTGCTCGCGACGCAACCGGAACGGAGCGTGGCTCAGGAAGCGGAGCGGCTCCTGCTCGAACTCGCGAAATTCGGGGAACGCGCTGGAGGCGATCGCTAGGCCTGCGGTCGCCCGGTTCTAGCAGCCCGTCGGACTTGAAGGCGGCGGGGCGGAGGAAGATTTACGCCGGTGGGAAGCGAGGACGGTTATTTTCGATGAGGGACTTGTGCGCGTGA
>JANXSC010000364.1 GCA_025352845.1 Opitutaceae bacterium | reverse complement strand
CGGGAGAAACGCCGGCACGTCCGTATGCACCACATCGCCCGGCGCATCGTATTGCCCGCGGTTCAAGACGTGCGTGGGGCGCGGCGTCGCCGCTTCCTGCATCACGAGGGTTTTCGGGAGCTTCGCGCGAAACGCCTCCTCAGCCGCGCGCGCGGACTCCGCCAGCGCGCTCGCCGCGCGCGTCGCCGGATCGCCGTGACGCTCGACATGACAGTCGAGCACGAGCTTCGCCTGCCGCGCGTCGCGCTTCTCCGGCGCGAGGAGCAAGATCCCGCGCAACCGTTCGCTCCAAAACCACTCCCGCGCCGCCGCAGGCGTGACCGCCTGCCGCAGGATGCGCAGTTCGTCGAGCTGCCCATAAAATCCGAGCCCGCTGTCGCGCCGCCCAATCCTCACCGGCTCACGGTTTGAGATCGGGCCGCGCAGCGAATCGCGCACGACGTTGAGCGCCGCTTCCGCGCCGTCGGCAAACACGCGCAGGCCCGCCGCCTTGCCCGACCCGTCGTAGCTCGCGATGAGCTGATGCCAGTCCGCGCCCTTGATCGGCTCCTTCGTGACGACCTCGATCGCGCTCACGACCCAGCGATCCACGAGATTAATCTGGAGCTGGCCCTTGGCCCAGATGAGTTCGAAGCCGCGCCGGTCGCCGGCCGGTTCGATTTTCGAAATCACGCCGGCGAGCGAGGCCGTCGGTTTTACCCACAGCCCCACGGTCCACGCCTTGTCCGCATCGAGCGCGATGTCCGCGGGGAGTTCAAGATGCTGCATGCCGTCGAACCGCGCCGCCTGCCCGACCAGGCCGGCCTCGTAATAGACGCCGCCTTTTTCCACGGCACGTGCCGCGCCCTCCGGCTCGAAATCGACGTGCGCCGCCACCTGTTCGCGCGGCACCCTTAGCTCCTCACCCGCGACGCGCTCCCACGCCGCAATCGCGGGGCGCAGCGGTTCGGCCAGCCTCGTAAACGCGCGCTCGGCCGCGGTGCGTTTCTCGCGCAGCGTTTCCAGTTCCGCACGCTGCTCGAGCGTCGTCACGTCCATCACGGGCGGCGGATCGTCCGGCGAGACCAGGCCTTTTTCGACACCGCTGTTGAAGAACGCGAAGAGCTGGTAGTAGTCGCGCTGCGATATCGGATCGAATTTGTGATCGTGGCAGCGCGCGCAGCCGACGGTGAGGCCGAGCCAGACGGCCGACGTCGTCTCCAGCCGGTCGGCGACATACTCGACGCGATACTCCTCGTCGATGATCCCGGTTTCGCCGGTCACCATGTGGTTGCGGTTAAAGCCCGTCGCGATCCGCTGCTCGGCGGTCGCGTCGGGCAACAGGTCGCCAGCGAGCTGCTCCACGGTAAACCGATCGAAGGGCAGGTTGCGGTTGAACGCCCCGATCACCCAGTCGCGCCACGGCCAGATCTGGCGGGTGTTGTCGCGGAAGAAACCGTTGGAGTCGGCGTAGCGCGCGGCGTCGAGCCAGTCGGTCGCCATGCGCTCGCCGTAGGCCGGCGAGGCCAGCAAGCGATCGACGGCGCGCTCGTAGGCGTCGGGCCGCGCATCGGCGAGAAACTCGTCGAGGGCCGCGGGCGGCGGCGGCAGGCCGGTGATGTCGAGTGCGACGCGGCGGAGCAGCGTCGGCCGATCCGCCTCGGGTGCGGGCGCGAGGTTTTCCTGCGCGAGGCGGGCGAGGATGAATGTGTCGATCGGATTCCGAATTTTGCGCTCCTGCGCTGAGGCTACGGAGGGAGGTGGCTTCGCGACCGGCGCGACGAGCGACCAGTGCGGCCGATACTCGGCACCCTCGGCGATCCAGCGGCGCAAGACCGCGATCTCGGAGGCGGCGAGCGTGACGTTGGAATCGGCCGGCGGCATCCGCTCGTCCGCGTGCTTCGATTCGATCCGCCAGACGACTTCGCTCTCGCCGGGTTTGCCCGGCACGATGGCAAACGCCCCGTCGCGCCGCGCGACGATCGCCTCGGCGCGCACGTCGAGCCGCAGCTTCGCCTCGCGCGCGCGGGGATCCGGCCCGTGGCACTTGAAGCATTTGTCGGCGAGGATGGGGCGAACGTCGCGGTTGTAGTCGAGCGACTCCGCCGCGCCGAGTCGTGCGGTCGAAATCCAGACCACGGCACCGAGCGTGAGAAGCGCCTGCCGCCGGAAAATCACTGGCGCGCGTTAACGCCGAAGAAGAACTGCGGGCGCATGAGATGCGTCGTCTGCGGCCGCCCGTAGCCAAACTCCGTCTGCCGATCCGGATTCGTCAGGACGTTCACGACGTCGAGGTAAACGCTGATGCTGCGCGAGAGGTTGTAGAGCGTCTTCACATCGACGACGGGCCGCGCGTGGGCGTAGGTCGCGCGCGATTCGTTGGCGTTGTAGCCAGTGAGGTAATTGCCGCGGTAGTTGTAGCTGACGCGCAGACTGAGTTTACTGCGAATGTAGGAAATCCCGACATTTGCGATGAATGGATTGAAGCCCGCCACGCGCGGATTCGGCGCGAGCGCAATCGCGGAACCGGCACCGTAGTTGCCCTCGGCCTGCATGCGCGTGACGTTGGCGTAGGCGCCGAGGCCCTTCCATATGCCGGGGAGAAACGTGAACTGCTGGTTGTAGCTCAGCTCGAGGCCCTTCACCTTGGCGAAGCCGCCGTTGGCCTGCGTCGAATAGGTGAAACCGGCGTAGTCGCCGTTGAAGCCGTTGTCGGGCCCCGAACCAACCACGGTCGACGGCGAGTTGTAGATAAATTTCTTAATCTCCTTCAGAAAGACGCCGGCGGAAAACATGCCGGCCGGCTCGAAATAAACCTCCGTCGTGAGATCGAAATTCTGCGCGGTCTGCGGCTTGAGGCTCGGGTTGCTGGAGGAGAGCGTGTTGTTGTCGAGATTGACGGTCGTGCGCGGGATGAGCTGGCCGATGCCGGGCCGGCCGATGTTGGTCGCGTAGCTGAGGCGCGTCACAATGTTGGGGCTCACGTTGTATTTGAGATGCACGCCGGGAAAGACACTGCGGTAGTCGCCGGTGCGCGTCTGCCGCCGGCCGAACTCCTCCTGCGTGCGGCGGCGGATTTCCGAGTCAGACAGTTTATCTCGGGGATCAAACGCCGCGCGCCGCGCCTTCTCCTCCGGTGTGACCAACTGCAGCGAGCCCTCGCCCTCCGTTTCCGTCTGCTCCACGCGCAAACCCGCGAGCATCGAAAAGCGGCCGAGGTCGACGTTGCCCAGGATGTAGGCGGCGCGAATGTCTTCCGTGAATTGCTGGTGGTTCACGAGCGCAGCTTGAAGATCGTTGGCCACTTGCTGTTGAAAATAGGAGGGATTCGCCGCGATGAAGCGGTCGATGTCGTTCGGCCGGCCGACGGCCTGCAACGCGGAAAACGGCAGGCTGCCATAGCGCCGCAGACTCGTGTCGGGAAACGGCCGGTTGAGCAGGCCGAACTGCGCGAGGTTGTCGTCGTTGCGGTTGCCGTTCGCGGCGTTGGGTCCCATCACGCCATCGGGACCGAGGTAAACGGTGCGATACGGCGTGTTGTCGAGATTGCGCGTCTGCTGCCGCAGCCGGAGTCCGGTTTTGATGTAGGCCGGCACGGGCGCGCGAAACGATTTCTTAAGATTGATCGCCGCGCCGTTGTAGCCGTCCCACCCGACCATGCGCGCGCTCGCGTAGAGATTGTCGGTGTAGTTCGCGAGGTTGGTCCAGTCGGGTCCGGCGGTCTGCGCCACATCGGGAAACAGCCGGTCGTTTTTCGTCAATGTGAAGCCGATGTTCCGCAGCGTGAACGTGAAATCATTGTTGCCGGCGTAGTAGGCCTTCGCCTTCGAGGAATACGCGTCGTAGTCGAGCAGCCACGTGGGGTGGCGGTGCACGGCGCCGACATTGAGCGTCATCGTCTTTCCGTCCTTGAAGGCGCTCTGCGATGCGATGGCGATCTGGCTCAAGGGGACGGCGCGGACTTGGGTGACTTCATCGCTGTAACCGGGGATGATACCGCCCGTGCCGGAAAAATTACCCGCGGCATCTCGCGTCGCGACCGCTTGCCCGGTGGACCACGTTGCCTGGCTGCCGTCGAAGTGCTCGATGTGCTTGTTGAACTCCCACTTCACAAACGCCCGCGCGGTGTCGCTCAACTTGTAGTCGAGCCTCACGCTCGCGCCGGAGCGCGTGCGGACGTTGCGAAAATCCTGCGCCGTGAGCTGATAGGTGTAGGCAGGACCGACGACGCCGATGGGCAACTGCTCATGCGCCTGCGTCGTTATATCGATGATCGAGCCGTGCGGGCGGTAGGCGAGATTCACCGCCACGCCGAGCCGGCCGCCGAACACCTCTGAGTAGGACAGCGAGGCGTTGCCCCGCGCCTTGTCGCGGGGATCGCTGGCGCGCCAGATACCGCCGACGGAACCGCGAATGCGGCGCTCCGGCGAACTGTCGAACGCGCTTTTTGAAACCAGATTCACCGCGCCGCCAATCGAGTCGCCGTCCATGTCGGGCGTCGGCGATTTCGTGACCTCGATACGCTCGATCGAGTCGGAGCCGACCGTTTGAAACTGAAACTCGCGCGACGACCCGCCCGAAGCCGCGTCCGCGATGCGATTTCCGTCCTGCGTGATCGTGCTGAGATTTTGGTTGAGCCCGCGGATGCGCAGGTAGCGGTTGTCGCCGCCGACCGACTCGCCCTCGACGCCCGGCAGCCGCATCACGAGATCGGCGGGGTTGCCGGCCAGACCGCCAAACGCGTCGGCCGACACAATGCTCTTCACGCCGTTGGACTGCCGCTGCAGCGTGATGGCCTTGGCGTTGCCCTCGCGTTCGCTGGAGACGACGAAGTTACTCAGCTTGTAGATGTCCGCGGTGAGCCCGACGTCGCGGCGCGTCGGGCCGCTCGCCGCCACCTCGATCGCCATCTCCGTCACCGAGAGGCCCGTGTAGGAAACCACCACGACGGCTGAACCCGGCGTGACATCCTGGAAACGATAAACGCCCAGATTATCGCTCGTCGTTTCGAGCCCCGTGCCCTTGAGCACGACGCGCGCGCCCTCCAGCGTGGCGCCGGTGGCGGAGTTGGTGATCGTGCCGGAGAGCGAGCCCTGGCCAAACGCCGGGGAGACCATCGCCCCCAACAACAGCAACGCGGCGCAGGCCGCGGATCGAAACGGAACAGCGCCAAACAAGCAGGTCTTCATAGTTTGTGGAGTTGGCCGCGGCGCGGGGTCGGGCGCGCGCAGCCAGTTTTTTCAAAGCGAGGTAACTGCTCGGTTATCTCGCGGCAAAAGCAAGATTTTTTGCTCGCGGCACGGACAGGATTCCACCGCCAGCGCAGTCGAAGCCGTTTCAACTTCCATGCCTGGGCAGTGCGCTTTTCCCCGGCGGTCACCACCTGCGAAGCCATGACCTCCAGAGCATTCCCGATCACCCACGGCCTGCCCGCCCACGCTCACGGCCCCGTGCTCAACGCCACGCGGAATCCAACCCAGGTGCTCTGCGTCACGCCCCACGTGCTCCAGCGATTCGTTGACATGATGCCATGTCCGCCGGGATCGCGCGCGCCGCCACCCCGCATTTCACGATGCGGGCGGATGACGCTGGGATCGTTGGCCGACTCCGGGCCCGCCGGATCGGTGACACTCCCGCCGGGATAGCGCCCATACCAGTCGTGAACCCACTCCCAGACGTTGCCCTGCATGTCGTGCAGGCCCCACGGATTCGGCCGCTTGGTGCCGACGGGATGCGGCACGCCGCCGCTGTTCGGCGCATACCAGGCCACCTCGTCCGCGTTTTCCGGATCGTCGGTGCGGCCGGCGCGGCACGCGTATTCCCACTGGGCCTCGGTTGGGAGCGTGTAGCGGTAATCCGCCGGCAGGCGTCCGGCGCTGCCTTCGCGCTCCGTCAGCCACGTGCAAAATTGCCGGGCATCGTTCCAGCTGATTCCCACGACCGGATGCCGGTCCGTCTGCTCGTGACCCGGATTGCGCCAGCTAAATCCGGGACGCTTTTTCTCCGTCTTCTTGAAATAGATTCCCGCGTTGCCGATCTCCGCCTCGGTGTTGTAGCCGGTGGTTTCGACAAAGTGCCGCCACTGGCCGACGCTCACCTCCGTCGCGCCGAGCCAAAAATCCTTGGTAAACGTAACGCGCGTCTCCGGATTCTCGTCACGCGAGCTGCCGGGATAACCTTCCGCGTGGCCCATCAGGAAGGTGCCGTGCGGCACCTTCACCATCGTCAGATTCAGGCCGGGAATCGACTTCTGCTCGGTGGCCGGTCCGCCGGTGGCGCTCGTGGCAACGACCAACGCGGCGCAGAACGAAAGCTGGAGCGGGCGCAGAACTTTCATCGCGCGCCGGCGGCCACAGACCTCGGAAGCCGCGCCGGCGTCAGCCACAGCGCGACCGTCTGATAGCGGCTGATGACCGAGTGCATCAGGGCTTCATAGAGCTCGGGATCGAAATTCTTTTCCATCGCCGCGCGACGTTTCTTTAAATCGGCCACCGCCGTGACGTTCGCGGCCTTCTGCGCCGGGTCGTCGAGTTTTGCGACGAGGGATTCGACACCAGCAATCCGCACGTCAACGGCGCGGAGTGCGGTCTTCTGCTCCGCGGTGAGCGGGACAATGACGGCCGGGGCGGGCGGCGCCTTCCCATCGCCATAGTCCTGCGCGACGAGCGTGGACGCGGCGAACGTGAG
>JANXSC010000361.1 GCA_025352845.1 Opitutaceae bacterium | reverse complement strand
ATACCAAAGTCCCCTAGCTTTTAGACTTTACCGGCAAAGGTCCCCGGCCGAGCTGGGGCATGGCAAGAAAACTCCCGGAGTTCGGACCGAAGCTGGTGGCGGAGATCGAGGCGGCGTGGGCGCAGTCGCAGCCGGACTGGGCGCGGCAGCGCCTGCTGGTCGTGCGGCTGATCGCGCAGCACGAGCTGACGGTCGCCCAAATCATGCGCGCGGCCGGCGTGAGCCGGCAGACGGTCTTCACCTACCGCGACAAGGTCGTGGCCGACGGCGTGGCGGGTTTGCTCCGGCGCGACTGGAAGGGCGCGCGCGTGCCGGCGGTGCGCGGCGCGGTGGCGACCGAGTTTGTCCGGCGGCTGGAGGCCGGGCAGTTCCGGCAGGCGCGCGACGCGCAGGCGTGGATCAAAAATCGCACCCGCCGCCACCTGAGCGCGAGCGGCGTGCGCAAGGTGCTGCGCCGGCTCGGCGGCAAGCTGAAGGTGCCGCGCAAAAGCCACGCGAAAAAGGATCCGGCCAAGGCCGCCGCGTTCAAGGCCGAGCTGCCCGCGCGGCTGAGCGCCGTGGTCGGCCCCGCGCCACAGCAGCCGGTGCGGCTGTGGGTGCTCGACGAACACCGCTACGGCCTGCTGCCGGTCCTGCGCCGCGTGTGGGGCCGGTGCGGCGTGCGCGTGCACGCGCCCTACGCCACGCGCTACCAGTGGGGCTACCTGCACGAGGCCCTGGAGGTGGACGGCGAACACAAGGCGGAGCTGCTCTTCACCCCCGCCATCGCTCAGGACATCCACGCGCTCTTCCGGCAACAGATCGCCGCGTCCGACCCCGCCGCCCTCCACGTGGGCATCGAGGATCAAGCCGGCTTCCACCTGCGTGCCGGCGACGCCCGGCTGCCGGCCAACCTGCACCTCCTACCCCTGCCACCCTACTGCCCCGAACTCAACCCGGTCGAACGCTTCGGCGGCCTGCGCAAGGCCCGCGTCGCCAACCGGCTCTATCCCACGCTGCGCCACCTCGAAGACCACCTCACCGCCGTGGCCCGCCCCTGGTGCCAGCCCGCCCGGGTCGCCGGCCTCATCCACCGCTGGCTCGCCGATCAAACAAACTCTGGCGTGCCAGTATAAAGTCTAAAAGCTAGGGGACTTTGGTATAATTCCCGAAGAGTCCCCTCCCAAAAAAAACGGACTCCGGCATTTCACCGACGACGTCTAGCTCGCCGCCAGCGCGCGGTGCTTCGCAAAGACCCCGCGTAGTGCCGTGCTGAGATCGTCCTGCACGGCTTGCAGTTCGCGGTAGCGGGCGACGTTTTCTTTTTTCGGCAGGCAGCGCGTCGTCTCGTTCAGGGCCACGACCCCGTCGGTGAAATCAGAGATTTTTGCCGCACGTTTGCCGTCGCAGCGCGCGACGCACCACGCGGCCTGCAACGCGCCGCCGAGCGCCGCGCCTTCGTCCTCGACCATGCCGACAACGGGCACGCCGAAGACGTCGGCCATGATCTGGCGCCAGACGGCGGACTTGGCACCACCGCCGGTGAGGCGGATTTCTTTCGCCTTCACGCCGAGCGTCGCGAGGCGACGCAGGCCGTAGTTCATACCCATCGTCACGCCCTCCATTGCGGCACGCGCGAGCGGGCCGCGGTGAAAGGATTTCTGATTGAGCCCGAGCAGGACGCCCGTGCCATCGGGGACGTTGGGCGTGCGCTCGCCGGCGAAATACGGGAGCAGCACGAGGCCCTGGGCGCCCGCGGGCGTGCCGGCGACGGCCGCCTCAAGCGCCGTGTGATCGTAGCCGAAGAGCGCGCGCACCTGCTCGGTGACGGTCGTGACGTTCATCGTGCAGAGCAGCGGCAGCCAGCCGCCGGTCGAGGAACAAAACGCCGCGATCTCGCCCGCGGGATCGACGGTGGGCTTGTTGGCATAGGCGTAGATCGTGCCGCTCGTGCCGAAGCTCGCCGAAATCACGCCGGGCGTGACGTTGCCCGTGCCGATGGCGCCCATCATATTGTCACCGCCGCCGGCGCTGACGACCACGTCGGAGGACAGGCCATATTTCGCGGCGAGTTCCGGGCGCAGTGTGCCGGCGGCCTCGTGCGACTCGCTCAGCGGCGGGAGCCAGTCCGCCAGATTTTTGTCGATGGCGTGGATCGCGGTGCGTGACCACGCGCGCTTCCGCACGTCCATGAGCGCGGTGCCGGAGGCATCGCCGAATTCCATGAAGTATTTTCCGGTGAGGTGGAAATTCAGGAAATCATGCGGCAGCAGCACATGGCGCAGGCGCTTGAAGTTCGCGGGCTCGTGTCGTTTCAGCCAAAGAATTTTTGGTGCCGTGAAGCCGGGTAAAATCAGATTGCCCGTCTGGCGATTCGCCGCCTTCGGGCCGCCGAGTTTCTTCGTGATGAGCGCGCACTCGGCGGTCGTGCTGGTATCGCACCAGAGTTTCGCGGGGCGAATCACTTTCCCCGCAGCATCGAGCGGCACGAAGCCGTGCTGCTGGCCCGACACGCCGATGCCGCGCACGCGGGCGCGATCGATCTTGGCGGCGACTTCGAGGATGACGGCGTCCATCGCGTCGGCCCACTCCTGCGGGTGCTGCTCCATGTGGCCGACGGGCAACCCGTTGATCAACGTATGCGGAGCGCGCGCCTCGGCGACGACCCGGCGGGTGTCGAGATCGAGGACGACGGCCTTCACGCTTTGCGTGCCGGAATCGACGCCTATAAAAAGAGACATAATGCAGAAGCAATGAAACTAGGAATTCAGAACGCCCCTTCATGGCTTCCTGGCTTCTGAATTCAAAATCAAATCTGCGGCATCACGGCGTTTTTTCCCGGTGCCCCAGTCCGAGGAAAAACAAAATGCAAGCCGCCACGGAAATTGACACGGCGAGATAGTAGATGCCGCCGACAAACGATCCCGTCACGGTCTGCACCTTGCCGAGCACCGCAGGACCAAAAAATCCGCCGAGGTTGCCCAGCGAATTTATCAGCCCGATGCTACCCGCGGCTGCAGGCCCAGTGAGAAACAGACTCGGCATCGCCCAGAACGCCGGGAGATACGCCTTCAACCCCGCGAACCCGACCATGAAGCACGCGATTGTCAGCCACTTGTTGCCCTGCGTGAGAGGCGCGAGGCCGAGCGCGATGCACGCGGCTACGAGCGGCACCACGGCGTGAAAGCGCCGCTCGCGGGTGCGGTCGGAATTCCAGCCGACGAACAACTGCGTCACGAGCGCGAGAATCGGCGGCAAGATGATGAGCCACGTGATGGCATCGATCTTCAGCGAATACCACTGCTGCAAAATGCTCGGCAGGAAAAACTCGATGCCATACGTGCCGGTGACGTTGCAGAAATACGCGAGCGAAAGCAGCAACACCATCGGGTGGCTGAGCGCCTGCATGAGGGTCATGCGTTTCTTGCTGCCGGCGGCCTTATCGGCCTCCAGTTGCGCTTCGAGCGCCTCCCGCTCCTCGGTCGTCAGCCACTGCGCATCGCGCGGCCGATCCTTCAGCCATAGGAGAACGAACACCCCGAGCACGACGGCGGGAACACCCCAAAAAATATAGACCCACTGCCAGCCCTTGAGGCCGAACAACTCCGCGTGATGCACCGTGACGCCGTTGACGATTTCATCGGTGCCGAAACGCAGCAGGGCGTTGGAGATCTTGGGGCTGACGATTTGCGCGACCGGCGTGGCGACGAAGAACAACGCGAGCGCCTTCGTCCGGTCGCGGGCGGGAAACCAGTGGGTGAGAAACACAATGATGCCGGGGAAGAATCCCGCCTCCGCGAGCCCGAGCATGAATCGCACGACGTAGAACTGCATCGGCGTTTTCACCAGCGCCGTCAGCGCCGCGCAGATGCCCCACGTGATCATGATGCGGCAGATCCATTTGCGGGCGCTCCATTTCTCGACGATGAGCGAGCCGGGAACTTCGAGGAGAAAATAGCCCCAGAAAAAAACGCCCGCCCCGAATCCGATCACCGCGTTGTCAAAACCCGGCAGGTCCTTCGTCATCGTGAGCTTCGCGATCGCGACGTTGGCGCGGTCGACATAGGCGATGACGTAGCAGAGGAACAGCAGCGGCAGCAACCGCCAGTAGGCTTTCTTGCGTGCGCGATCGAGGGCGGAGACTGTCAGGGGCGGGGTTGGGGTCATCGGGAGCGGGCGAGTGGCACGCGGGGGCGGTGCACCTATTTTTTCGAATCCGAGTTATTGGACTTCAGCGCGTCGAGAAATTCGACCGGGGCAAAATCATCGGTCAACACGCGGCCATTGCGCACGCGATTCTCCGGGATGCGGATGTGCTCCTTGCGAATTACCGCCATGTCGAGCAGCCGGCCGGCGAATTCCGGCGAACTGACCGCCTCCGCGGTCGGCCACGCGGCGGGATCGGTGACGTCGGGGGATTTGTATTTCACGGCACAGGCGATGACATTGCCGCGGCCCTCGGTCTCGAAGAGGACGACCTGCGGAAACACGGCCTGGATGGTTTTGATGTCCGAGTAGTAGAGTTCGCTCGTTGCGTGGAGATTGCTGATGAACACGCCCCGGTCGCTGAGGCGGGCGGCGCACTCGCGGTAGAACT
>JANXSC010000347.1 GCA_025352845.1 Opitutaceae bacterium | reverse complement strand
CGCCGTGCTTCGAGCGCAGGAAATCCTGGCCGGCCGCGATCATCGGAATGCCGTGCGACATGAACAGCAACGCCGCCATCAGGTGCGTGCGGCGGCGATCGTTCGGCGTGGGCATGAAGCCGTTGTTGCCGCCGTTCTCCGTGATCATGTCGATCCACGTGCGGTCGTCGTGCGACTCGGTGTAGTTCACCGTCTGCGCCGGCCACTTCGCGAAATACCACGGCGAGCCGCGCAGAAAATATTCCATCCGGTCCGGCGCGCCCGCGCCGCGCACGTAGTCGCGCAGAAAATCGCGATAGCCGTCGTTCCACGAGGCCCAGCCCGTGTCGCGCAGCGCGCCTGCGATGTGCCCGCGAAAACTCCACGGCTCCGCGATCAAAATCACGTTGGGCTTCGCGCGCTTCAGCGCCGCCTCGATGTCACGCAGCACATCCACGCCGAGCAGCTCCGCGAGATCGAAGCGGAAGCCGTCCACGCCGTAGACCTCGATGAAGTGGACGCAGCTGTCGATGATGAGCCGCCGCGCCATCGCCGAGCGCGCCCGGAGATCGTTGCCGCAGCCGCTCCAGTTGGTCAGCGCACCGTTGGCGTCCTGCTCGAAATAGTAGAGCCGGTCGATGGCCATGAGGTGCGCGGGCACGCCGACGTGGTTGAACACCACGTCGAGCACCACTGCCATCCCGCGCCGGTGAAACGCCGCCACGAGTTCCTGAAATTCGCGCACGCCCGACGCCTGCTCCGCCTTGAGCGCGTAGCTGCTCTCCGTCGCGAAGAAGTTATTCGTCATGTAGCCCCAGTGATATTCGTCGGTCGTGACGTTATCGAACTCGTGCACGGGCTGCAGCTCCACGCAGTTCACGCCGAGATGATGCAGATAAAAATCCCGGCTCTCCACCCACGCGCGCAGGCCCGCGAAACCGAGTCGCGCATCGGCCGCGATTTTCACCGGCGCCTGCGCCACGAGGTCGCGCACGTGCGCCTCCGCGATCACGAGGTCGTGCCACGCGGGCGTCACGAATCGCCGATCCCCCTGCCCCACCCACGCGGGATCGAGCACGATGCCGGGGCCGTCGCGACCCACGGCCGCGAGCGCGTAGGGATCGAGCACGCGCACGGCGGGATCGAAGCCGTGGCTCCGATCGCCTTCAAGTGCATACCAGTAAAACCACCCGTGCAGATTGCGATCGAGCGCGAGTTCCCAGACGCCCGCCGCGCCGTCCGCATCGTCCCGCCGCGCGAGCGGATAGTGCGCCGCGAGCCCCAGCGCGGCTTTGGAGAAGCCCGCTTCGCGGGAAATCCATAGCGTAACCTGCAGCGCCCGCGGGGCGAAGAGCCGGAAGACGGTCTCACCGTCGCGCACCAGCGCGCCCAACGGCAGTTCGGTTTTCAACTCGAAGAAAAAATTTCCCGGCACCAGCGGCGCACTGCCGTCATGGCCATCCGACCAACTCACTGACCACGTCTCGGCCAGGCTCAACGGTCGCTCGACGGTAAAGCGCCAGAGGTGCCAGCCAGTGCGCTGGGGATCCAGCACGCGGTTGAGATTGCCGTTTTCATCGCGCACGACGTTGGGGGCGTCGGTGGGCGGAACGAGCCACTGGCATTCGCCCGTGACAAACTTGAAGCGTTGGCCCCAGCCGAGAAACCGCGCGGCGTCGCCTTTCCAGGCGAGCACGCGTTTGCCCTCCAGTTCGGTCGGTTGGAGTCGCCATGCGTCATCGCCGACCGCCGCCTGCCATTGGTTAAAGTCACCCGCGAGGTAGACCGTGTCGCGCGCCGGATCGATGTCACAGCCGTGTTCGAGCGGCAGCGCAAACGTGATCGTGCCATCGCTACCGTTGAAAAAATATCCGTAGGCCCGGCCGGCCGGCAGCCCCGGTGCCGGCGCCAGGGCGGCCAGCATCGGACCGCGTGCGCCCAGCGAAAATTCCGGATGCGCCCGCCCCGTCCAGTCGCGATCGAGTTCGATGATCCCGGATGACGGGCTCTCGAGCCACGCGCGGACGATGCGGTGCGGTTCTACCATTGGGAGCGAGAAAGCAATTGCCGGACCGCCCGCGCGACAAGCGGGAAACACGCGTAGCAAGTGGGTGAAGCACGCGATTCCGCGGTGACATTCCGCCGGCAAACGTGTCATTTACCCGTCCCACGCGACCCAATCCGTCGCTTGTGCCCATGAATATCTTCCCCCGTCCCGTTGCCCTGCTCGTTTTCCTGCTCGCCGCCCTCGTCGCGCACGGATCGATCAACACCGCGCTGCAGATGCAGCTCGGCAACCCGAGCGGCGCCACCGTCGATCCCAACAACCAGACGCGCTACCTCATCCAGCGCGCGCAATACGCGCTCGACTACAACAACACCACGCGCGAGCCCAACTGGGTCGCATGGGACCTCACCACCGCCGACACCGGCGCGAGCGGGCGCTCGAATTTCGTCGTCGATCCCACGCTGCCCGCCGGCTTCTACCAAGTCCTCACCACCGATTACTCGGGCTCCGGCTACGACCGCGGCCACATGTGCCCCTCCGGCGATCGCACGATCACGACGGCGGACAATCAGTTCACGTTTTTCATGTCGAACATGATCCCGCAGGCGCCCGACAACAACCAGGGCGTGTGGGCGAGCTTCGAGACCTATTGCCGCACGCTCGCGAATGCCGGCAGCGAGATACTCATCATCAGCGGCCCGAGCGGCTTCGCGGGCTCGAACATCGCGAGTGGCGTCGCGATTCCCGGCTACACGTGGAAAATCGCCGTCGTCGTCCCCGCCGGTGCGGGCACCGCCGCCAGTCGCATCACGACGGGCACGCGCGTCATCGCGATCAAGATTCCGAACATCGCCGGCATCCGCAATAATCCCTGGCAAAATTACATCACCTCCGCCGCGCAGATCGAGACCGACACCGGCTACACGTTTTTCACCGATCTCTCGGCACCGATTCGCGCCGCACTGCGCGTCGTCGTCGACGACAGCCAGGCGTCGACCGGCGCACCCGCGATCACCGCGCAGCCCAGCGGCCAGAGCGCGCCCGTCGGCGGCAACGCAAACTTCAGCGTCACCGCCATCGGCGTTGCGCCGCTCACCTACCAATGGTTCAAGGACGACGTCGACATCGCCGGCGCGACCGCCGCCACATTCGCACTCACCGGTGTGCAGGCGGCCGACGCCGCGATCTACACCGTCGTCGTCACGAATAATGTCGGCTCCGTCACGAGCGCCGGGGCCGCGCTCGTCATCACCGGCATCGCGCCGAGCATCGTCACCCCGCCGCCCGCGCGCACCGCGGCGGCCGGCAGCACCGTGACGTTCTCCGTCACCGCGAGCGGCTCGCCCACCCTCAACTACCAATGGCGCAAAGCCGGCGTGAACCTCACCAACACCGGCAACGTCTCCGGTGCCACCAGCGCGATTCTCTCTCTCAGCAACGTCCAGTCCGCCGACGCCGTGAACTACGATGTCGTCGTCACCAACAGCTCCGGCTCCGTCACGAGCGCCACCACCGCGCTCAGCGTCACGCCCGCAGCGCCGACGATCACGACGCAGCCCAGCGCGCAGGCGGTCACCACCGGCAGCCCCGCGACCTTCACGGTCGCGGCCACCGGCACCGCGCCGCTCGCGTATCAGTGGCGTAAAACCGGCGCGAATCTCACCGACGGTGGCAACATCGCCGGTGCCACGACCGCCACCCTCACGATCTCAAACGCGCAATCGGCCGACGCCGTAAACTACGATGTCATCGTCAGCAACAGCGTGAACCCCGGCGCCACGAGCAACGCCGTCGCGCTCACCGTCAGCGCCGCCGGCGCTTCGAGCACGATCATCTGGGATTTCGCCGCCGCCACACCCACGGGCGGACTGCCGAGCGATGTCGCCGGTGGCACCGTGACGCAGAACAACAACAACGGCACCACGGCGATGCTCTCCACCACGTCGGCCTCCAGTGGCTACATCGGCGAGAGCGGCACCAACAACGCCGGGGCGGCCGCGCGCACGGGCGCGCTCGTCGCCGGCGCGGGCGGCTCCGCCTATTTCGAGTTCACGCTCACGCCCGCCGCGGGCAAGCAGCTCAACGTCACCGCCGTGAGTTTCGGTTCGCGCAGCACCGGCACCG
Organism: Opitutaceae bacterium; assembly: GCA_025352845.1. Lineage (GTDB taxonomy): Bacteria > Verrucomicrobiota > Verrucomicrobiia > Opitutales > Opitutaceae > ER46. Next base: position 12,753 of record JANXSC010000347.1, on the reverse strand, counting down.
GCCCCACCGCCTACTCGCTCTTCACGAGCGTCGATAACTTCACGACCACCGTCGGCACCGGCGCACTCCTCGCCAGCAGCACCTGGGCGCTCAACACGCCGGCGCTCTCGACGCTCACCGGCACGACCGGCACCGGTGTCACCTTCCGCCTCTACGGCCACAGCGGCACCGGCAGTCCCGCCGCCGGCACCGCCAACTGGCGCATCGACGACCTCAAGGTCACCGTCAACACCATCGTCGCCCCGCCCACCGCGCCAGCGCCCGCCATCGTCACGCAGCCCACCGCGCAGGCCGCGCTCATGGGCGGCAGCGCGACGTTCGGCGTCGTCGCCACCGGCACGCCCGCGCCTTCCTATCAATGGCGCAAGGATGGCATCGCGGTTCCCGGTGCGACGGGCGCCACCCTCGCGCTCGCCAACGTGCAGCCCGCCGGCGCCGGCGGCTACGATGTCGTCGTCGCGAATCCGCTCGGCTCCGTCACCAGCTCGCTCGCACGGCTCACGGTGAGCGCCACGCCGTTGGCTCCCGTCATCACGCGCCAGCCCGCCGATCTCGTGGCCCTCGCCGGCCGCAGCGCGACGTTCTCCGTCGCCGCCAGCAGCGCGCCGGCGCCGGATTATCAGTGGCGCAAAGACGGTGTCGTCATCGCCGGCGCCACCAACGCGACGCTCACGCTCGCCAGCGTCGCGAGCGCCGATGCCGGCCGCTACTCTGTCGTCGCCACCAACAGCGCCGGCAGTGTCACCTCCGCCGCCGCGACGCTCGCGGTGATTCGCCGTAGCTACGCCGGCACCTACTTCGGCACGCTCGGCAGCGGCGGCACGTTCGCGCTCTTCGTCAACGACGACAACACCGGCGCGTTCCTCGCCTTCGCCCCCGGCTCGCGCACCGCCTACCTCAGCCGCGCCGTGATGATCAACGACACCGGCCGCTTCCGTTTCGTCACGACCACGACAGGAATCATCTTGGTCCAACTTTCCGCCCCCGGCACTCCGCCCACCGCCGCCGCCATCGACGACCTCGTGATCGAGGGCAACATCGCCGACTCCGGCGCAATCACCGGCGCGTCCACCTCGGGCGCGCCGCTCTCGATCACCGGTGCGAAAACCGCCGACACGGGCTCCGCCGCCGCCGGCTTCTACCAAGCCGGCACCGCCAACGGCTCCGCGCAGACGCTCGCGATCATCAGCGCCGCCGGCGATGCGCTCTTCGTCACGCAAACCGGCGCGATCGTCGATGGTGGCACCGGCACCGTGAACTCCGCCGGCACTGTTTCCGTCACCACCGCGGGGCGCCAGACGATCGCCGCGACCGTTTCCATCGAAAACGCGTCGCTGTCCGCCACCGTGACCGGCGCGAATGGCGCGATCACCACGTTCAACGGTTTCGCCGCCAATTCCACCGCCGCCGCCGCGCAACGCCTCTCGAATCTCTCCTCGCGCACCACCGCCGGCAGCGGCGATCAGGTTGCGATTGCGGGCTTCGTGATTGCTGGCACCGAATCGAAAACCGTGCTCGTCCGCGCCGTGGGCCCGGCCCTGCGCGGCTTCGGCGTCACCACCGCGCTCGGCGCACCGCGCCTCGACCTGATGCGCAACGGCACCGCCGCTCCGCTCGCCACCAACACCGGCTGGGGCACCGCCGGCAACAGCGCCGAACTCGCCAACGCCGCCGTGCGCTCCGGCGCATTCCCGCTCGCCGCCGGCAGCGCCGACTCCGTCATCCTCACGACCCTCGCGCCGGGCAACTACTTCGCCCTCGTCTCCGCGTCGGACGGACGCGCCGGCGTCAGCCTCGTCGAGGTTTACGATCTCTCGGGCGATTCCGCCGCGCAGCGGCTCGTCAATCTCTCCACCCGCGCGCTCACCGGCACCGGCGATGCCACATTGATCGCGGGCGTCGTCGTCAGTGGCGGAGCGCCGAAGCGCGTGCTCATTCGCGCCGCCGGCCCGTCGCTCGCGCAGTTCGGCGTGGCGGGCGTGCTCGCCCGGCCGCAGCTCACGCTCTTCTCCGGCACGTCGATCATTGCGAGCAACGCCGGCTGGAACGCGTCGCCCGATGCCGCGGCGATCGCCGAGGCCGCGGTGCGCACCGGCGCATTTGCCTTCGGGGCGACGAGCGCCGACGCCGCCCTCATCGTCAACCTCGCACCCGGCCCCTACACTGCACAGGTCACCGGTGTCGCCGGCACGACCGGCACCGCCTTAATCGAAATCTACGAGTTGCCCTGAGCCGGACCAGGTCGTTGCGGCTGTAGGGCGCAATCGCCTACGCGGCCGGTGCCGCCGCCGGAACGACGGGCGGCACCGCGCGCAAGGCTGCGGCGGCCATGAAATATTTCTGCGCGCGAAACGGCTCCTCACCCACGGCGCGCGTCGGCGCGGTGTAGGTGCCATCCGGCTGGAGCTCGCGCGCATCCTCGTTGTCACGCAGCTCGATCAGCAGCACGTCCTCGATGATGCGCCGGCGCAATTCGGGATCTTCGATCGGAAACACGGCCTCGACGCGGCGGAAAAAATTCCGCGGCATCCAGTCGGCGCTGCCGCAGAAGACTAGCGGCTGGCCGCCGTTCTCGAAATAATACACGCGCGAGTGCTCGAGGAAGCGGCCGACGATATTGCGCAGGCGGATGTTTTCACTGAGGCCCTTCACGCCGGGCAGGAGGCAGCACGTCGCGCGCACGATGAGATCGATTTTCACGCCGGCCTGCGACGCCGCGTAGAGATTCTCAATCGTCGTGGGGTCCACGAGCTTGTTCATCTTTGCGATGATGCGCGCGGGTTTGCCGGCGGCGGCGTTGGCCGTCTCGGTCGCGATGAGTTCCTGTAGGCGCGGGTGCAGGTTAAAGGGCGCGACGAGCAGGTGCTTGAACTCCGGCGTGCGACCAAGGCCGGTGAGCGTGTTGAACAACTGCGCCACCTCGGCGCCGAGGTGCTCGCGGCAGGTAAGCAGACTGATGTCGGTGTAGAGCCGCGCCGTCTTCGGGTTGTAGTTGCCCGTGCCCAGATGGATGTAGCGCCGCAGCGCCCCGCCCTCGCGCCGCACGACGAGGCAGCACTTGCAGTGCGTCTTGTGGCCGACGAGCCCGTAAACGACGTGCACGCCCGCCTCCTCCAGCTCGCGCGCCCACTTGATGTTGTTCGCCTCGTCGAACCGCGCCATCAGCTCCACGAGCGCCGTCACCTGTTTCCCCGCCATCGACGCATCGATCAACGCGCGCACAATCGGCGAGTCGCCACTCGTGCGGTAGAGCGTCTGCTTGATCGCGAGCACGTCGGGATCGCGGGCGGCCTGCTCGACGAACTCCACCACCGGCGTGAACGATTCGTAGGGATGGTGCAGCAGCACGTCGCGCTCGCGCATGAGTTCGAAAATCGACTTGTGCCCCGAGAGTTTCGTCGGGTCGGCCGGCACGAAGGGCGGAAACTTCAGCTCGGGCCGGTCGATCATCTCGTAGAGGCTCATCAGTCGGAAAAGATTCAGCGGCCCCTTCAATTTGATCGCGTGCTCGGGCGCGAGTTCGAGGTGCCGGCACAGGGCCGTGAGCAGCTCGGCGTCGACGCCGTCTTCGATTTCGAGCCGCACCGCCGCGCCGCGCCGCAGGTTGCGCAGCTCCTCCTCGATTTTCTTCAGGAGGTTCACGGATTCCTCCTCGTCGATGTAGAGATCGCCGTTGCGCGTGACGCGAAACGCGTGCGCATCGCGCACCGCGTAGCCGGGGAAAAGCTGGCCCGCGCAGAGCTTGATGATCTCGCTGAGAAATATGTGCCGCCGCGGCCCTTCGGTCGCCGGCGCGATTTGCACGATGCGCGGCAGGCTGCGCGGCACCGGCAGGATGATCATCATTTTTTCCTGCTTCGGCGTCTCGGGATGATCGAGGGAGACGAGGACGTTCAGCGTCTTGTTCGCGAGCAGCGGAAACGGATGCGCCTGATCCACGGCGAGCGGCGTGAGCACCGGCTGGACCTGCGCCTCGAAATAGCCGCGCACCCACGCGCGCTCCGCCTCGTTGAGCTGCGTCGCGGTGCGAAACTGCACGCCCTCCTGTTCGAGCAGCGGGATAATTTCCCTCCGCCAGCACTCGTATTGATCGGCGACGAGCTGGTTGACCGACTCGTGCAGCCGCCGCAACTGCTCGCGCGGCGCGAGCCCGTCGAGGCTGAGTTCGCCCGCCTCGGAATCCGCCTGCTGCATCAGGCCGGCGACGCGGATCTCGAAAAACTCGTCGAGATTCGAGCTGACGATCGCGAGAAATTTCACGCGCTCCAGCAGCGGGTTGGCGGAATTGCGCGCCTGGTCGAGCACGCGCCGGTTGAACGCGATCCAGCTCTGCTCGCGGTTGCCAAAGACGATTTTGCCGGAAGACGACGGCGCGCGCCGCGCCGCGCGCGCGGCGGTTTCTGAGGGAGTGGGACGGCGTTTCGGGCGGCTGGCGGACATGGTGGCGGGAGACAATGAACGAAGGGCGTGCTTGCGCGCGAGCCACCAGATCCGGCGTCACGAATTTGTCACGGGCGGGGCGGTGCCGGCTGCCGTCGCAGTAGGGCCGGGCTTTAGCCCGCCTTTTTGAAATCCTGAAACCACCCGTGGCGGGCTGAAGCCCGCCCTGCCTCACGCCTGCGGCGGCGCTTTTCGCTTTTCGACGAGCGCAAGGAGCAGATCATTTTTCGCGAGACTGCCGCGCAGAATCCCGGCGCGATCCACGACCGGCAGGCGCTCGGCGACGATGCCCATAAACCCCGCCAGTGCTTCCGTCAGCGGCTGGTCGGGTGCGACCCGCGGAAAGTCGTCGCGCACGATGTCGCGCGCGATCACCAGCTCGGCGAGATCAGGCTCGCTCAGGTAGGTCTTGATGTCGTGCATCGAGACCACGCCGAGAAATTTCCCCGCCGGATCGACCACGTAGAGGTTGTTTACGCGCAGCTTCAGGAACAGCTGCGCGATCTCCGCGAAGGGCGCGCCCGGCGGCAGCACGGGCGGATCGACCCGCATGAGATCGGCGACGCGGCCCTCACCGAGCGCCGGAGCGGGGGCGGCGGCGGCCTTGCGCTTGAGCGACTCGCTGTAGAGCGAAGAGGCGTCGATCCCCTTCGCCGTGTAATAGGCGATGACGCTGCACAGGAGCAGCGGGAGGATGATGTCGTAGCTCATCGTCATCTCGAAAAGCATGATGACCGCCATGACCGGCGCGCGGCTCGCCGCGGACAAGAACGCCCCCATGCCCACCAGCGCAAACGCGAGCGGGTTGACCGCGCCGCCCGGCCACAGGTGATGCACCGTCGTGCCAAACAGCAGGCCCACACACGCGCCCATAAACAGCGCCGGTGTGAACACCCCGCCCGGTGCGCCCGAGCCAAACGACGACATCGTCGCGAGCCACTTGCACGCCAGCAGCCCGGGAATGAGCACCCACGCCACCTTGCCGGAAAGAATCTCGACGACCACCGAGTAGCCGTTGCCGCAGACCTGCGGGACATTGATCGCAATGGCGCCCACGAGCAGCCCGCCGAGCGCCAACCGCAGCACGATGGGCAGGCGGAGCGAAACGAAAAATCGCTCGGCGTGTTTCAGTGAAATGAGAAACACCGGCGCGATCACTCCCACGATGAGACCGAGCACGACATACGGCCCCATCTCCCACGCCGACGCTTCGCCGAACGCCGGCACTTTGTAGAGCACATGCGCGGTCGTAAACACGTGCAGCGTCACGGTCGCGCCCACCGCCGCAACGACGAGCGGCCCGAGACTCTCCATCGCGATCGTGCCGAGGATAATCTCCGCCACAAAAAACGATCCCGCGATGGGGGCGTTGTAGGCGGACGCGATGCCGGCGGAAGCGCCGCACGCCACGAGCAGGCGCAATTGCGGCGGCGTGAATTTTCGCCAGCGGCCCAGCGCCGAGGCCACCACCGCCGCGAGCTGCACCATCGGGCCCTCGCGCCCGATCGAGCCGCCCGAGCCGATGGAGAACAACGCTGCGGCGGACTTTACCAGACTCGCGCGCCGCGGCACGTGGCCGTTGCCGATCACGATGGCCTCCATGTAGTCGGTCGAGCTCTCGGTGCGCGGCAGCCGTTGCCCCAGCATCAGGATCGCTCCGGCACACGCGCCCCCGAGAGCCGGCACCAACAGCACGGCCCACCACGGCAGGCGCGCCATCGAATCGACGACGCCGAGCCGCGAGTCGCCGAACCAGCCGTGCACCCGCTCGGTCAGCGTGGTGAACCCGATGGAAGTCAGCGCGCCGAGCACGCCGGTGATCGCCGCCCACAGGAGCGTGATCTGCCACTCCGTCGGCTGAAGTTTTTCCTGCACCCAAACGCGCCAGCGCAGCAGCCACAGCAACCGGCGCAGCAACACGCCCGCGGGATCGGTCACGGCTTTCATCGTTCCGCGGCGTGGAATCCGGTCACGAACGCCGCGGACGTCGCAAAAAAATCGGTCGGCAAACTCACAGGCAATGCAGCCTAGGAACCAGCCGACGGGAAACAAGCCCAGCGCGAGAAATTCGCGGCGATGCGGGCATCGCAGTTTTTCGCAAACTCCCGGGCGGGACGCCCGTGCCGCGTGGCATGGGCGTCCCGCCCATGTCAGAATGATGCGCCGCGCCCTCGCCGGCACACCACGCGCCAATGCTTGCACGACCCGGATAATTTTTCACGATGCGAGCCTCATGAGCGCGAAACCCTCGAAGCAGCGCGCGAACCCGCCGTCGCCCGCCCGCCCCTCCCCGACCTCGGCTCCGACCGCCACCGCCGCCGATGCAGCGACCACTTCGTGGATCGATTCCTCCGACCCGCGGAAACGGATGTGGGGAAAAATCATTCTCGTCGCCGTGTGGATCTACGTGGGTGCCCTCTGCCTGCTCGCACTCGACCAGACGTTTCACTGGGGCATCTTCGGCCCGACGGTGCCGCCGGTGCCATGACCGTCGAAGCCGAACAACAGCCGCCATCGGCCCTCAAAAATGTGGGTTCGTAAGACACCCGGCGATGTCAAAACCGAGGACGAACGAAACTACCGGCACCGTTGGTCACCCATCGTTCCGCTGGTGCTGAGTCCGTTTCTTGGACTCGGAGTGTTGTTCTACGACCAATCTAAGTCGTGGCACTCATATCTGATCGGAACACTGGGTATGTTTGTTTTCGTCTATGTCGGCAGGATGATTCTTGGCGACCGAGTCGGAGATTGGTTGGGGGACGTGCCGAGTGGCCACAACATCTGTCCGTCCTGCCACAAACCACAGCGGCCGAGTGAGACTGGCTGCGTCGTTTGCAGCACAAAGCTCGAGCCGCTGTCCGATTGGAAATGGACGCGGGATTCCAAACGAAAGAAACGCTGGCCCGGCCACTGACCACCGGCGGGCATGCCGCTGCCGCAAAACCAGCGAGCTTACGCCGCATGAGCACCGTCGCAGAAATCGAAACCGCCATCGAAAGACATTCCTCCGCAAAACAACGCGAGCTCGCCGACTGGCTGAATTCTCGGCTCATCGAAGACTCTCCGGAGATGCTCGCCGCGCTTGATGTTGGCATCCGTTCGCTGGATGGTGAAGCCACGGTCCCAATCGAGGACGTCCGCCGGAAGATCACGACATGGGCCACAAAGTAGTCCTCGCCGCCCAAGCGGATCGCGACTTGGAACAGATCGTCCGTTTTTCTTGCCCAGAAAAATCCGACGGCGGCCGAGCGACTCGGTCACGCGCTGGTTGACGATGCGCTCTCACTCGCGCAACTGCCGCGGCGTGGAACGACGGTGCGCCTTCGGCCGGGCCATCGCCGCATTTTGCACCGCCCTTGGTTTCTGATCTATTGCCCGGATTGATGAAGCTCAGGGTATCATCGAGGTCGCTCGTATCTGGGATGCACGGAAGAATCCGGCTGATTTTTCGCTACCTTAGCGCTCGCTCAATCGAGCGTATACGGTTCCTGCACTTCGTCGCTTTCGGATTGGGCGGTGAGCGTCACGAGGCTTTGGAGCGAGGTGAAGTGCTGGCTGAGATCGAAGTCGCCGCCGAGACCGCCGATGAGTTTGTCGAAGAGATCTTTTTTCGAGGCCTTCAGGGTCTGGATGCGCTCCTCGATCGTGCCGGCGGTGATCATGCGGTAAACGAACACGGTGTTCGTCTGGCCGATGCGATGCACGCGGTCGACGGCCTGCGCCTCGACGGCAGGGTTCCACCACGGGTCGAGGAGGAAAACGTAGTCGGCGGCGTGCAGCGTGATGCCGGTGCCGGCGGCCTTGAGGGAGACGAGCATCGCGGCGGCACCGCTCGCCTGCTGGAAACCCTGCACGGGCTTCTGGCGGTCGAGCGTCATGCCGGTGAGTTCGTAGCGCGCGAGATCGGGGAAATGTTTCGCGAGCGCCTCGCGCACGCGGTCGAGCAGCATCACGAACTGCGAAAAGATGACGACCTTGTGCCCACTGCCGACGATCTCGGTGAGTTTCTCGACGAGCAGATTGATCTTGCCGGAGTCGGTGAGCGGCGCCTTGAGCCACGGCAGCATGTCGGGGTCGCAGCAGGTCTGGCGGAGGCGCGTGAGGAGCGCGAGGAAGCCGAAGGATTTTTCGCGCATCGCCGCGCCGACGTCGTTGCCGAGACGTTCGAGGCCCTCGGAACAGATGCGGGCATACTCGGCGCGCTGCACATCGGTGAGCGGGCAGATGAGATCCATCTCGACCTTCTGCGGCAGCTCGGTGGCGACTTCGTTTTTGGTGCGGCGGAGAATGAAAGGCGCGAGCTGCGCGCGCAGCCGCTTGAGGGTGCCGTCGCGGTCGGCGATGAGCGCGGCCTCGAACGAGGTGCGGGAGCCGAGCAGACCGGGCAGCAAGAAGCGAAAGATGCTCCAGAGATCGAGCTGGCGGTTTTCGAGCGGCGTGCCGGTGAGCACAATGCGGCGCGCGGCGCGCACGGCGAAACACGTCTGGGTGATCTTCGCGTCGGGGTTCTTGATGAACTGGCCCTCGTCGAGCACGGCGTAGGCAAACTCCACGCCCGGCAGCAACGCGCGGTGTTTGCGCAACTGCGTGTAGCTCGCGAGCCAGATCACCGGGTCGGTGCGCTGCGTAAAATCGTGGCCGGTTTTCAGGACATCGACGCCGAGGTGCGGGAAGAATTTAGCGATCTCCTCGCGCCAGACCGGCACGACGCTCGCGGGGCACACGATGAGGATCGGTTTGTCGGCCAACGGGCGCGCCGCGATGAGCGATAGCACCTGAATGGTTTTGCCGAGGCCCATCTCGTCGGCGAGCAGGCCGTGGCAGCCGACCTCGCCGAGGTGGTGCAGCCACTCGACGCCGCGGCGCTGGTAAGGCCGCAGCAGTTCGGGCATCGGCGGCGGGGTTGACGTAGGCGCGAGTACGCTCTGGCGCCACGCCTCGATCTCGGGCGAGAGGGTGAGCTTGAGGCGCGCGTCGTTGAAGAGGGAGAAGACGAGATAGGGCGAGAGCGCGGCCGAGCGCGGATCCTCCACGCCCTGCGTTTCCTCGACGTTTTTCTGCCACGCGCTGTAGCTGTTCCATTTGTCGGGCGGCAGCGCGACGATGCCGAGGTTCGGCAGAATCACGGGTTGGCCGCCGCGCTTTAGCAGCGCGTTGACCTCGGAGTCGGTGAGCATCCGTTCGCCCGCGCGGAAAATCCAGCGGAGATTAAGCGCCGCGTGTTCGGAGCCGCCGCCCGCGCCCGGAGTCGCGCGCTCGGCCACTGCCTCGATCTCGACGGTGCGGGTGCCCTTGAGGAGATTGAGCGACTTCTCGTCGAGCTCGACAGCGAACAACCTCTTCCAGGCCGGGAGGACGGTCTTGAGGAAATTCGGGATCTCCACGAGCGACTCCATGATGTATACGCCCGTGTCCTGATTGTAGTGGAAATGGGCCTTGCGCGCGTAGGCCGCGAGGCCGATGAGCTTGGCGCGCTCGCTGGAGGTCACGTGGCCGTTGCCATTCGCATGGGCGTCGGGCCCGAGCGCGGAGTGCTTGGTTTTCTTGTCGGCGTCGAGCCACGCGGCCTGAAACGTGAGGCCGGCGGTCTTGGTCTTGAACACGAGCACGAGCGCGCGCGTGGGACCGGCGGGCGCGGCGGTCGGCGGAGTCGTGCCGTTCGAGCCGTTGCGCGCGAGGTGGCCGTGACCGTTGCCATTACCGTTGCCGGACGAGGCAGTGCCGTTCTTGGCGAGGCCACCACCGAAGGTCCGGCCCGATGACGGGGCCACCGGCGCGTGCGTGGAACCGTGGCCATTGCGGCCGGCGTCTCCGTTGCCATTACCATTCGTGATCTTCGGCGGGTCGCTGGGCAGGGGCGAAATCTCGTCGGCAACCAACTCCTCAATTTCGTGCAAACCGGCAACAGCGAGGGCGCGGGCCACTTCGAGGTCGGTCGACGACGAGCGCACGCTCAGGCCATCCGCACTCCACTCAATGACGGCATACTCGTCCTTTTTGTCCACGCGCCGGTGGACGATCGCGTCCTTGTCGGTAAGCTCGAGTTCGCGGACCTGGCCATCGACGTAAATTTGCCGGCCCTGCTCCAACTGCGTCGGCGTAAATGCCGCGGCCCATTCGTGTTCCAGTTTGCCAAACCAAAATTCGAGCGAATGGGGAGTGTAGACGCGCTTGGGTCCGTGCGACTGCATCAAAGTAAAAGAGGCGACCGTAGAAAAGGAGTTCGTCGGCGCAATCCCTAAGTTTGAACTCCCAACCTCTCTGCGGATTTTTTACCGGATCATCATTTCTTCAAAAGGGAAACGCGATCCGACGGCCGTGCTACACCCCCGTTCCCTTGGTTTTGACTGTAGGCCCGGCCGCTGGCCACTGGCGTTGAGTTAGGGCCCGAAGCCGTGTGTCCTCGTAGGTCAGCTCGCTTGCGAGCGCGCTGGTCTCAAGCACTCGGAGTGCTCGCAAGCGAGCTGACCTACAAAACCAAAGCCGCTAATTCAACGGCAGTGGGCCGCTGGCCGGGCTCAACCGGCCAACGGCCGGTTCTACAACGGGACCTTAGTCCAAAAACCAAAGTGGACTTGGTGTCAGCCGCGGAGCCTGGCCAGTTCCGCGCGAATCACGGCGAGCGTGCGCTCGACCGCGCCGCCATTTTCCCGGCGCCAGCGGCTGGCCGCCGTCGCGAGTTCGGCGCGGCGCGCGGGATCGCGCAGGAGTTCATCCACGGCGCTGGCGAGAGCGGCGGCATCCGCGACTTCACGCGCCGCGCCGCGCGCGAGAAGGTCACGCGAGAGCTCGCGGAAATTCCCCATGCCGGGACCAAACAGGATCGGCTTTTCGAGCGACGCGGCCTCGACCGGTGTCTGGCCCTCTGCGTGCGGGGCCAAGCTCTTGCCGACAAAGACCACATCGGCGAGCTGCGTGAGCCGGCGCAGTTCGCCCGTGGTGTCGGCGACGACGACATCCACTTCGCTCGGGGCCGCGCCCTGCGAACGAAAATGAAACCGCAGCCCCGTCGCCGCCACCGCGCGCTCGACCTCGGCACGGCGCTCGGCATGGCGCGGCACAATCAGGAGCGAGCACGGCAAACCGGCGGCACGCGCGCGTTGCAGTGCGCCGAGCAACGCTTCCTCTTCGCCGGGCCAGGTGGAAGAACCGAGCACCACCAGGCTGCCATCGGGCAAACCCAGTTCGCGGCGCAGCTGCGCGCGCTCGGCCGCAGCCAACGCGACGATCGGCACATCGAGTTTTATATTACCGGTCGTCGTGATTTTCTCGGCCGGGACGCCGAGCTCGCGAAATCGCGCCTCATCCTGCGCGGAGCCCGGCAACAGCCGCGTGATCCCGCCGACCATCAGCCGCGCCGCCGGGCGAAAAAGTTTCATCCGTGCAAAACTCCGGTCGGAGAGCCGCGCGTTGATGCACACCACCGGCACGCCGCGGCACGCCGCCTGCCGCAGGTGTTCCGGCCAACGTTCGCCCTCCGTCAGAATCATCAAGTCCGGCACGATCCGCCGCCATGCGCGCGCCGCAAACGGCCACCAGTCGAGCGGGAAGTAACCGATGCCCACCGTGAGCTTCGCGTAGCGCTCGCGCGCGAGCCGGTAGCCGGTGCTGGTCGTCGTCGTCAGGTAAGTTTCCGCGCCGTCGCGCCGCAGCGCCTCCAAGAGCGGTCCGATCGCGAGCATCTCGCCGACGCTCACCGCCTGCAGCCAGACGCGCCGGGCACCGGGCAATTTCGGCGGCAGCCGCGGGTGCGCGCCGAAGCGCTGCGCGAAATTCTCCCGGTAGCCGCCACGCCGCCGCATTCGCCCCAGGTAGGCGGGCGCGAGCACGAGCAGCACGGGGACAAACAATATGCGGTAGAGCCAGAGCATCGCAGCGGGCCGACATATCGCCGCCAAACCGCGCTTCGGCGCAAAGAAAATCACTTCGCCGTTTTTCTTTTGCGCGTTTCCGTTCCTTTTGCGGCCATTGTCACATGCGCCTTCTGCTTCCCCTCCTCGCCCTCGCGTTGTGTGCCGCCGGTCTGCGGGCCGCGATTCCGTTTGCCCATGATTCCAGCGACCTCAAGGCCGACCCGGCCGTGCGCTACGGCACGCTGCCCAACGGCCTCCGCTACGCGATCCGCGCCAACGCCGAACCGAAGCAGCGCGCGTCGTTCCGCCTGCTGGTCGAGGCCGGCTCGCTCCACGAAAACAACGACCAGCGCGGTCTCGCACATTTCCTCGAGCACATGGCGTTCAATGGCAGCGAGCACTACGCGCCCGGCACGCTCGTCGAATTTTTCCAGCGCATGGGCATGAGTTTCGGCGGCGA
>JANXSC010000330.1 GCA_025352845.1 Opitutaceae bacterium | reverse complement strand
CGGAAGGTCGGACGATGCCTCAATTGCAACCGACGCTGGATATCGGAGGGGGCTAACGCTCGCTCGCCAAGTGCGATCACCAGTTTCAGCACTGGGTCGGTGACTGGGTCGGTGACTGGGTCGGTGACTGGGTCGGTGACTTGTCCTGTGAGCTGTCCCCCTACGGCGGCAAACGCCAGTTCCGGCTTACGCCGGAGAGTGATGATGAAGCCATCGCTCAGGGTGAACTCCGGCTCCGGCAGACCGGCCTTCCGGCAACGCTCGATCATGTCGCCCGTGCCGGTGCCCATGCGCTCGATGTATTTGGTCAGGTAGAGCGACTCGGCGAGCAGCGGATTCCCCGGCACCGAACCGTGCGGATGCCGGAGTTGCTCCAACGTGAGCGAAGGCGGCAGCGTGCCCGGATTCCACACCTCCAAGCGGTCGGCGAAGAGCATCACCTGCACGCTGCCGTGGCTCGTATAGTCCCGGTGCGCCACGGCGTTGACGATCGCCTCGCGCACGACCTCGGGCGGCATCTCGTAGGCCACCGGGGCCTGGTTGCTCTCCGCCCGGGTGCCGACGGCGAGGTTGATCTTGGCGAGCACGAAATCGACTGCCTGATCCACGAGGTCGAAGACCGTCCCTTTGTAAACCCGGTAGAAAGGAATCGGCTTGGCGACCCGCGTGCCGTGGAAATGGGCGCACTTGATCTCCGAAGAAATCACAAAGCGCTGCGGCTCCAGCCCGAAAAGCAGCAGCGCGGCGTGCGTCGGCCGGCCTTCCTTGAGGAGATGGAGATGCTCCAGCACCAGCCGGGGCTCCGTGTCCTCGGTGAGAGGGAACCCGCGGGCCCGGCGCGCGATGCCGACGAAGCGCCGGATCTTTTCGTCGGAGAGCGCCTCCAGTCCAGCCTCCGGGCTCACCGTGGAGTCGAACGGGCCGGTGCGGATGAGCTTCCGGTCTTCCAGATAAAGCACGAGCGCGGCATAGACCCCGGTGATCAGTTCGGCCGGGCTGGCGAAGCGGCGGCGGATCAACTGCGCCTCGGCCCGCCCGATGAGCGCCTGCATTTTGGGGTGCCTCGCGCGCTCGGTCGCGCCCTTCACGAAAATCAACCGGTGCTTGTGGCGCTGCGTGGCGAGCGCGAATTCCCGCTCCGTCGGCGACACCCCCTTCGCATCCTCGAACCCGTAGTCGTCCCCGAACAGACCGAGGTAAATTTCGGCGCGCCCGACCTCGTCGAGATACACCTCGTCCGCCCGCCGGTCCGCCGCCGGCACCTCCTCGAACAGGAACACGTCGAAAAACCGGCTCAGCAACGGATCGCCCCGCAGGTAATCGCGCAACGCCGCCCGCTCCGCCGCGAATTCCTTCTGCACAGAGCTGATGAAGAGGCGCTTTTTGGCGGACATGGCGGCGGCGGGATAAATAATTACGCAACGAGTTCCCCGCTCATCAGCCGCGGCAACAGAAGGTCGCGAGCACGGGTGAGTGCTAAGTTTTGCCTCTGTAAAATATCTCTTTGCCGAAAAGACGGCTCAACAATTTCTCTAAATTCACGTTGTAGCACAGCGGGAGGAATCAAAATTTCCGCTCCGGCTAAAACCTGTGCATTCGCGTTCGGTTGCGCCGCACCGCCACAGTTGTTGCGCACATATGCCTTGTAACCCGATGATTCGACGAAGATGCCACCCAGCATGTCATCCAGTTCGTTCGTAAATCTAAAGCGAACCAAGTATGAAGCGAAAACAGCCGGCTCACTTATACTCCCGATTCTTTTAGCGTAGCCAACAGTTGCTCCAGTTCTGGCGATCACAACGTCTCCCTCCCGAAGCTGAAACTTCGCTAGGTCGCGCTCCGAGGCCGGACAATACGGAACAGAACTCCAATCGATCACATCAGGAACAATATCTGTAATGCGGAGAACTTTTGGTCCGATATTTTCTGCCTGCGCGCTCGCGGTGTAGCCATAATCCACGCGCTCAGAAACACCCCTCAGCGTTTTTTTCTTCCATCCCTGCGGCACGCCGTCGGTGAGTTTGACGTGCTCGTGGCCGGGGAAGCGGAGGTGGACGAACCACTCCTTGTAGAGCAGCCGCGCCGACTCCTCCAGCAACTGAATCCGCCGCCGGTTGTTCTCAATCAGGTCATCGTAGGCGGAGAGCGTGTCGGCGATGCGTCTCTGCGCTTCGAGAGGAGGAACCGAGATCAATTTCGGTGATAAATTCGTGAGTGTTATCTGTGGCTGCGCTGCGCCAGTAATAACGTCGGTGAAAAGTGCCCGAAAGAATTGATAATAGAAGAAGCGCTGGTCCACTTCGCCTTTGGAGATACAGGCGATGGAGTTGTTACCCACCCAAGCGTTGGGTTCGGTAAAATGGACCACTCCACAATTCGCACCTCGGCAGCTGATGAGTGGCGTTCTTTCCGCATACATCATCTTTTTGGAGTATCCGACCACTCCGTTTGCGCCATAAACAGCGAAAAGAAATTCGTCTGTTCGTTCTGCCACCATCTCCTCGACTTTGAGATAGGTGCCTTGCTTCAAGACGAACAGATCGGAGATGCGTTTTTTGTCCCACTTCATACGCCCAGCTCCTCAAAGTTCTTGGCGATCTGCTTTGCGAGCTTCACGGCCTCCGCGTTGAGATCCGAGAGCTCAACGTGGATCTCGCGGAGCGTTTCCTCGAAATCAAAATCCTCATCCTCCACCTCGGGCGTGACGCCCACGTAGCGGCCGGGCGTCAGGCTCCAGTCGTTGGCCTCGATTTCCTTCCGGTCCACGAGCTTCACCAAGCCCTCGACATCGCGCAGCTCGGCATCGGGGAATCGCTCGGTCAGCCATACGGCGTGTTTCTGAAAATACCGCACGAGCTTGAGCTGCTCCACCGCGGCGTGCCGCGCTTCGTCGGCCGCCTTCCGCGCCTTGGTCGCCTCGCGGCCGGACCAAGCCCGTTCGACAGGCTCAGGGCTTTCAGCCTCGTCTTCTTTTCCGCCCTGCTCGCAGGCGTCCACGAGCCAGCTGGCGAGTTTGTAGAGATGGTCCGCCTGTTTCACGAGATCGCGGCTGGTCTCCGCCAGCGGCGTAAGCCGGGCCGTCGCGGCAACGAGCGCCGACGACGTGGGCTTGGTCTTCGTCCACGCCTTCTGCTCGGTGGCGATCCCCGTGCGGAACGCGGCGACATCCGCGGCGAACGTTTTCCGGCCGGCGGTCCACTCGGCGAGGGTGTCCGCCTGTAGCGGAGCCGCTTTCGGCTCCGACGGAACGGGAAGCCGTTCCGCTACGGAAAGGGCCCTACCATCATACGTCGGCAGGAACGGCGCGAGCACGGCGTGCAGCCCGTCGAGCGCGGCGGTGAAAGCGCCGAGCGGCGCGGCGCACGCCTCGGCTTCCGTGAGCGTGCGCGCGAGATAACCGGACACGAGCGCCAGAAATCGCTCCGCCTCGCCGCGGTGCAGCCAGACAATCGCCAGCAAATTCTGCTGCTGCTCGGGCGAGAAATCGTAAACCTTCCGCGTGACTTTCCGGTAGATGCCGCGCGCGTCGAGCATGAGCACCTTGTCCTGCCGCGCCTTGGGCTTGGC
>JANXSC010000285.1 GCA_025352845.1 Opitutaceae bacterium | reverse complement strand
CATCACCATCACGCTGCTCGCGTTCCTCGTCGTGCTGCTCGTCGGACTCGCGAGCTACACGCGCGTCGAGACCGCAATCGCCGGCAACACGCAGCGGCAAACGCAAGCGCGGCAAAACGCACTCACCGCGCTCAACGTCGCGCTCGGCCAGTTGCAAAAATACGCCGGGCCCGACACCCGCGTGACTGCGACCGCCGAGGCTGTTTCCAGTCGCTCCCACTACACCGGGGTCTGGGATACCGCAGCCCCCGGCCCCGATCCGCTCACGTGGCTAGTGAGCGGCAACGAACTTTTCGACAGCGAGGGCGCGCCGGCTCCCTTGGCCGTCAAGCCGTCGAGCGCCGTCAACACGAACAACGGCGTCGCGCTCGTCAGCACCAACACCTCGCGCACCGCCAACGATGTGCTCGCGCGCCTCATATCCATCACCGCGACTGGTGTCCCTGGCACCTCACCGACAGCTCCACCACCAGTCATCGGCCGTTACGCCTGGTGGGTCGGCGATCAAGGTGTGAAGGCACCGGTCGCCGTGGCCGACACCAGCGCGAGCGTCACCTTCGCGCCCTACGATTCCAAAGATCTCCGCGACCGCATCCGCCAGCAGATCGCCCTCGGCGCAGGCGCGGCCGACACCGCGGGCACACCGGTCTTCGAACCGCGCGACGCCAACAACAGTGCGCTCGTCGCGAATCAAAAAATTGCCGCCACCAATCAAATCGCGTTTTTGAAAAGCGCCTCCAACGCGCAGCTCGGTTTCACAACCGTTCAACAAAATATCCACGCGTGGTCGCCGAATAACTACGCCGTCCTCGCGAACACCAAGCTCGGTGGCCTGCGGCAGGATCTTTCGCAAAATGCCGGTCTTCTCGGCGGCGGATTCACCGCCTGGGCCAACTACAATCCCGCCAACGGCGGCTACATGGAGGACCCATTGGCCGCGGCGGGCACCGGCGGTGAAGGCACGCCCGCTGTGGCGACCGATCCGTTGCGCCGGCGCTATGTGATGCAGTCGCCGACGACGGCCGGTGGCGCGACCCATTCCGTCGCGCCGGTGCTGAATTATTTCCTGCTCGGCTTCAATGTGCGCACCCTGCCGACAGCGAGTGGCAGTGGTTCGACCGCTGCGAGCGTGCCGCTCCAAGTCCGCGCGCACTGGGCGGTCTCGCTCTGGAATCCCTACACCTCCGCGCTTGTGCCCGAGGAAAAGCTGCGCCTCGACATCGAGAATCTGCCCACGATCCAGATCGATGACGAGGAGTCGGTGCGAGGAAACGCGGTCGCGCGGGTGCCGCTCCACTCGCTCTTCGGCGATCCCACCATGTCCCTCAGCCTGCCATGGGCGGCGGGCAGCACCGCGACGGGAGTTTCCTCCTGGCTGCCCGGCCGCGTCCACTCGTGGGTTTCCGCCGAGGACACCACGGGAAACAAACCCGCCGCCGGCTACGCCTCAGTGTTCAATTCCCGTGATATCAATGGCGATTCCGGCGCGGGTGTCATCGTCAACCTCCCCAGTTCGCCGTTGGTCGATGGCGCTCATAAGAGCGATGTCCATGACTTGACGGCCTCGCGCACGCTCACGCTCACGCTTTGGGCGGTCCGACCGGGTGGCGATGTGAAGCTGGCGACCTACATCTCGCCCGCCTTCACGCGCTTTACCACCGACACCGAGCAAAAATTTAGCCAGGGCACCTACCAGTTCGCGTATGTCTTTCGGCTCAAAGAAAGCCTGGAAGATCCCCTGTGGCTCGCGACCGCCGGGCACGATGTTCGGTCGGGCGCGCTCGACTCGTCGGCTTTCGCCTATCAGGCCACCGTCGCCAATCCCGAAAATCCCGCGAGTTTTGCCGGCTACGTAACCGTCTCCGCTCCCGACCGACTCCTCGATCGCAGGGAAGGCGATCTCTCCTACAACGAGGACACTCCTGTCTTCGAACTCCCGCGTTCGCCGCTGCTCTCGGTCGGCGCGCTCCAGCATCTTGTGCTCGATGGGCGGCGCCCGTTTTCCATCGGCAACTCGTGGGCCGGCGATGCCCAGTTGAACGCCGTCCCCGCGACCGAACTCTTCGATCGGTTTTTCTTCACCGGTCTCACGAGCGGCGTCACGCCCGTAACCGTCGGTGGCGCTTTGCTCCTTCCGAATCCGGCGCTCAAGGTGCTGCGCAATCCGGCCACCGGCACCGCGGCCACGCTCGACGATTTGCAGGGCGCGGGCAATCCGCTGCCGGCGAAATTTCTCCTCCAAGGCGGCGCGTTCAATCTCAACTCCACCAGCGCTGCGGCGTGGGCTGCCGTGCTGCGCGGCGTGCGCTTTCCGGCACCGCAGGCGTTCACCTATTTGAATGCAGATGAGGCCACCGGCACGGCGACGGACGACACGACGGCGGCGGTGCAAACGCCGAGCGCGCAGTTCTTCCGCTTCTCGCAGTCCGCGCAGGAAACTTACAAGGCCGAGCCCGGCTTCGCCGGCGGCAGCGATCCGTCCGCGGCCAACACCCACCTTTTCCGCCAAGGCATGAGGACGCTCGATGCCGCGCAAGTTGCGGCGCTCGCCGCTCAAATCACCAATCTTCTCAAGGCACGACAGGCGGCCAGCGGGCCGTTTCGCTCGCTTGAGGAATTTCTCGCCCCGGCGGCGGCCGATGCCCCGAGCCTGCTTGAGCAGGCCATCGCCGATGCGGGAATAAATTCGAGCATCGCCGAGTTCAGTTCCCAGTTTCTCACGCAGGCCGACGTGATGACTGCGCTCGCGCCCACGCTCTTTTCCCGCTCCGACACGTTTGTAATTCGCGCGTATGGCGAGGCGGTGAATCCCGCGACGGCGCTCACCGAGGGCCGTGCGTGGTGCGAGGCGGTCGTGCAGCGCGTGCCCGAATATCTGGACAACTCCCAACCGGCGGAAACGGCTGCCACCGATCTCAACGCGATCAATCAAGCCCACGGTCGCCGCTTCAAGATCGTCTCGTTCCGATGGCTCACGCGCACGGATATCTGAACTTGTCCTTCGTAGGGCGTCTGGCTGGGGGATGCCGCGGCGCGTGCCAGACA
>JANXSC010000276.1 GCA_025352845.1 Opitutaceae bacterium | reverse complement strand
CCCAGTCCGGCTGCGACTGCGCCCACGCCGCCTCGATCTCCGCCACCAGCTTCGGTCCGAACTCCGGGAGTTTTCTTGCCATGCCCCAGCTCGGCCGGGGACCTTTGCCGGTAAAGTCTAAAAGCTAGGGGACTTTGGTATGACGCCGGTCTTACCGTCGGCGTCTCGCCAGCTAAAACGACAAAAAATGTCGCATAACAAACCGTCAGGTTTGCGACCCTACAGCAGGCTACCTGCCGGGTCTTCGCGGGTGAAGCGGCTGTCGGAACGGTCGCGCGAGACACTGCACCGGTGCCGACCCGGAAGCTTGCCTCGGCTTCGACCGCCACTACCTTCCGCTCTCGTGGACTACCGCAAGATCATCACCGTCGAGCCGGGCAAGCGCAGCGGTAAGCCGTGCATCCGCGGGATGCGCATCACGGTTTATGATGTGCTAGGGTATCTCGCGGGGGGGATGACGGAGGAGGAGGTGTTGGCCGATTTCCCGGAGCTGACGCGCGATGATATCGCAGCCTGTCGCGCCTTCGGAGTGGAGACCGACCGGCGCGTGGCTGAAATCGCGGCAACGGGAGAAGCCGGGAAAGTCGCCGGCACCGCGAAGAAACTTCTGGGCCGGGGACGGCGTTTCTTAAATGCGGAGGAAAGTCCGGTCGGTATGTTGGTGGCAGAGCGGACCCGCGAGAGTTCGCCGTGATCACCCATGTGCTCGATACATCCGCGCTGCTCACGCACTATTTTCTCGAGCGCGGGGCGGACGAAGTAAACGCCCTCTGGCAGACTCATCCGGGTTCGCTCGGGATCAGCGCATTGTCGGTCGCGGAGTTGCGAGGACGCCTGCGCGAAAGCGTCGACGATCTGGTCGAGCGTGAAGCGGTGTTGAGACTTTATTCGGAACAGCTCACCGAGGTCCTCGACGTGGATCGCGTGGTGGCTAAATTGGCGGACCAATTGCGGGAGTCGGCCGCGGGACGGTTGCCGCTGATCGACGCCGTCATCGCGGCCACGGCCATGACCCACGACGCCGTGCTGGTGCATCGCGATCCGCACTTCGGCAATCTGATGAGCGGACGCGTCCGACAATTTGTGCTGCCGTCGAAATAATCCGGCCCTTTGAACATGCTCCAGCCACGTGCCACTGGAATTTTACGTCGTAAATTAGGCGCGCGGGTTGTGCGCACCGATCCCGCTTCGCGCGCCGCGGCCTCCTACGACAGCGCGAAGATTCCGTTTCTGCCCGAGGCGGTAGTTCATCCGCGGAAAGAGGCGGACATCGGCATCGTGCTTGAGTTGGCGAACAAATTTCGCGTGCCCGTGACGACGCGAGGGCGCGGCACCACGCTCACGGGCGCGGCGACGCCGATTCGCGGCGGGTGGGTGCTCGACATGATGGGGCTGAAAAAAATCACGATTGATCAGGAGGCGGGGATGGCGCATGTGGGCGCTGGGGCGAAGGTCGCGGACATCCAGCGCGCGGCGGATGCGAAGGGTTGGTTCTACCCGCCCGACCCGTCGTCGAAAGAATACTGCACCATCGGCGGCAACATCGCGTGCAATGCCGGCGGGATGCACGGCGGGAAGTATGGCGTCACGCGCGATTTCGTCGTGGCGCTGCGCGGGTTTCTGCCGACGGGCGAATTCGTCGAATGGGGCACGGCGACGAAAAAATTTTCCGCCGGCTTCAACATGCGCGATCTCTGGATCGGCAGCGAAGGGATGCTCGGGGTCGTGACGGGCGCAGTGCTGAAACTGATTCCGCAACCGGCGGCGCGCTGGACGTTGCTGACCTCGTTCTCGAACGAGACGCGCGCGCTGGAGGCAGCGCTGGCGCTCTTCCGCACGCGCGTGCAGCCGGCGATCTGCGAGTTTCTGGATCGCGAGAGCGTGCTGTGCGCGGAGCGCGCGACGCAGCAGGCGGTGTTCGCCGGTCAGGCGGGTCGCCCCGTGATTCTACTCGAACTCGCCGGCTCGAAACTTGAGGTGCGCGAGCAGAGCGCGGCGGTGCTGGCGTGGGCGAAGGCGCACGCTACGGCGCATCGCGTGGCGAAAAATCGCGACGAGGCCGAGCAGCTCTGGGCCGTGCGCCGGAAATGCTCGGGCGCGATGTTCGAACTCGGCGACGCGAAGCTCAACGAGGACATCGTCATCCCGATGCGAAACTACGTGAAGTTCGCGAAATTCCTCGTGCGTCTCAAGCGCGAGTCGGGCCTGCACGTGCCGACTTTCGGCCATCTCGCCGACGGCAATCTGCACGTGAACATCATGTATCACCGCGCCGATAAGGCGGAGACTCGCGCCGCGGAGAAGGCCGTGCAACTGCTGATGGAGACGGTGGTGTCGCTCGGCGGTGCAATCTCTGGCGAGCACGGCATCGGGCTGGCGAAGACGCCGTTCCTGCGCATCCAGCATTCGCCCGCGCAAGTGCGCGCGATGCAGGCGGTGAAGCGCGCGCTCGATCCGCGGGGGATTCTGAACCCTGGAAAAATGTTTGAGGTGTTTCACGTTTGGAAACACGAGAAGCTCGCGGTGCATTTGCCGTGGGATCACAAATGAGCGGGGCGGGGGGGGTAGGGTGGGGAGCGCGGCCGGAAAATTCGGGAGGGCGCAACTCAGGTTTTGCGCGATTGAATGACGAGCGTCCCGGTGCGCGGCCCCGAAGGGGCAAAATTTGACAGCCCAAGGCGAAGCCTTCGGGATCATCCCCTCAGCCCTGAAGGAGCGCGACAGGCTCGATGCGTTTCGCCTTTTCAGGGCTGGTTTTCTCCTGTGATCAGTTTCCCAGGGCGTTGCCCTGGGCTGTCAACTTTCGCCCCGTTGGGGCTTCGACCCGCAGACTCCAAAAAAACTGATTTGCGCCCCTGTCTGGACCGACGCTGGATTTGCTCTTGCCGTGTCGGCTCAAGTCGCCCCAATTACCACGCGTCTCGTGTCAACGTGCGGGCGTAGTATATCGGCTATTATATGTGCTTCCCAAGCATGAGAGGAGGGTTCGACTCCCTCCGCCCGCACCAAGATATCAACCCCCAACCAAAAAACCAAAATATGAAATCCTCGAAATCGTTCCTCGCCCTGATCGTCTTGTCGCTCGCCACCGCGGGCTTTGTTTTCGCTGCCGACAAGGTCGAGAACAAGGTAGCCGGTTGCTGCGCGAAAGCTATGGCCGACGGCAAGACCTGCGCGCACCCGTGCTGCGTCGATGCCGCGAAAGCCGGCAACAACTGCGAGAAGTGCAAGGGTTCCGGCAAGATCGAGAAGAAGGTCGAAGCCAAGAAGTAAGCGGCTCCGTTCTTCTTCCCGTTAGTTTTCGACCGCGGCCCGTAAGGGTCGCGGTTTTTTTTGGCGCGGGCGTGAGCGCTGTTACGGTTGATGGCGGTGAAAGCGGACCGATGCAGCGATAATGCCGGGCCTCCCGGCCCCGACCGGCAACGGCACGCGTGAGCCAGCGGGCTACCTCGCGCCTACTTCGCCATCCCCGCCGCAGCGACGCCGGCTTCCTCGCGCTCAATCTCGGCCACGGACTTTGGGGTGACGTAGCGCGTGAATTTTTCCATGTAGAGGTAGAACACCGGCGTGATGTAGAGCGTGAGCAACTGCGAGACGAGCAGGCCGCCGACGACGGCGAGACCCAGGGTGCGGCGGGCATCGGCGCCGGCGCCGTAGCCGAGCGCGATGGGCAGCGTGCCGGCGAGCGCGGCCAGAGTCGTCATCATGATCGGGCGGAAGCGCACGACGCAGGCCTCGTAGATCGCCTCTTCGGCGGACTTGTGGCGGTTGCGCCGCGCATCGAGTGCGAAGTCGATCATCATGATCGCGTTTTTCTTCACGATGCCGATGAGCATGATGAGGCCGACGTAGCCATACATGTTCAGCTCCTGCTTGAAGAGCAGCAGCGTCACGAGCGCGCCGAACGTCGCCGCGGGCAGGCCGGACAAAATCGTGAGCGGGTGGACGAAGTCCTCGTAGAGCACGCCGAGCACGAGGTAAATCACGAGCACGGCGACGAGCAGCATCCAGCCGAGGCCTTGGAGCGAACTGGTGAACGCCGCGGCCGTGCCCTGGAACGTGCCGCTCACGGTGGGCGGCAGGATTTCCCGCGCGATGCGTTCGATTTCCTCGGTCGCCTGACTGAGCGCCATGTCGGACCCGAGGTTAAAGCTCATCGTGGTGGCCGGCACCTGGCCCATGTGCGCGACGGTGAGCGGGCCGACGGATGGGCGCAGTTTGGCCACGCTTTCGAGCGGAATCAGCCGGCCCTCGCGATTGCGGAGATAAAGCAACGCGAGCGCCGAGGGATCGCGGAGGTGTTTTTCGCCGAGCTCGAGGATGACGGCGTATTGGTTGGTCGAGGTGTAAATGGTGGAGACCTGCCGCGCGCCGAACGCGCTGTAGAGCGTGTCCTCCACCTGCTGGGCGTTGAGGCCGAGCGACGAGGCCTTGTCGCGATCGATGTCGATGATGAGCTGCGGGCTCGTGATCTGGAGGTCGGAGTTGACGTCGATCACACCGGGGATTTCGCGGACGCGCTCCAGCAGCAGCGGGGTGACGCGATACAGATCCTGAAGGTCGGTGCCGTAGAGCGAGTATTGGTAAACCGACGGCGCGCCGCGCGAGCCGATACGGATGCTGGGCGGCACGGTGGGAAAGACGCGCACGCCGGGGATGCCCGCCGTCTCGGCGCGGAGCATCTGCGCAATCACGGTGGCGTGGGGCCGCTCGCCGTCGTTCAGGCCGACGAACATGCGGCCCGTGTTGCTCGAGCCGCTGCCGCTGCGACCAAACGAGCCGAGGAAAGCGGACACATCCTTCACATGGGGATTGCGCTTCACCGCGGCGGTGACGGCGCGCTGATAGACGATCATCGCTTCAAAGGAAGAGTCCTGCGCCGCCTCGATTTGCACCTGGATGCGGCCCGTGTCCTCGGTCGGAATAAAGCCCTTCGGCACGAGCACAATCAGCCAGAGGGTGAGCCCGACGCAGGCGAGCGCCACGAGCAGCGTGACCACGCGAAACTTGAGCGAGAGCCGCAGCGTGCGTTCGTAGAGGCCGACGCTGCCCTGGAAAATCCGCTCGCTCGCGCGATAGAAAATCCCGTGCTGCGCGTCGTGCCGGATCGGCTTGAGGAAACGGCTGCACAGCATCGGCGTGAGCGTGAGCGAGACGAAACCGGAGACGAGAATCGCGGCGGTGATGGTGATGGCGAATTCGTGCAGGAGCCGGCCGAGCACCCCGCCCATGAACAGCACGGGGATGAACACCGCGACGAGCGAGATCGTCATCGAGACAATCGTGAATCCGATCTCGCGCGAACCCCGGAGCGAGGCGGCCATCACGCTTTCGCCCTTCTCGATGTGGCGGACGATGTTTTCCAGCATCACGATCGCGTCGTCGACGACGAAGCCGACCGAGAGGGTGAGCGCGAGCAGCGTGATATTGTTAATGCTGAAGCCGAAAAAATACATCACCGCAAACGTGCCGATGATGGCGATGGGCATCGCGATGCTCGGGATGATCGTCGCGGAGAGGGAACGCAGGAACAGGAAGATCACGAGCACCACGAGGACGATGGCGAGGACGAGCGTGAACTTCACGTCCTGCACCGAATCGCGAATCGCAATCGAGCGATCGACGAAGGTGGCGAGCTCGATGGTCGCGGGCAGTTGCGCGCGAAACGCCGGGAGCAGGGCCTTCACGCCATCGACCACCTTGATCGTGTTGGTGCCGGGCTGGCGCTGAATCGAAAGCATGATCGAGCGTGTCTCCTTGGTGCCGGCGGCGAATTCCGGATCCTCAACGCCGTCGATCATGCGGCGGTCGAACCAGCTGTAGGATTTTTCGTTTTCGACGCTGTCGGTGACGGCGGCGACATCGCCGAGGCGGACGGCCGCGCCGTTGCGGTAGCTGACGATGACCTTGCGAAACGCATCGGCGTTCTTGAGCTGGCCGGTGGCGAGGAGGGTCGTGGCCTTCGACGCGCCGTCGAGGGTGCCGGCGGGCAGGTTGACGTTGTTCGTGTCGAGCGCGGTGCGGACTTCGTCGATGCCGATGCCGCGGGCGGCGAGCGCACGCGGATCGAGGCGGACGCGGACGGCGTATTTCTGCGCGCCGAAGACGTTGACCTGCGAAACACCATCCACGGTGGAGATGCGCTGCGCCATCACGGTCTCGGCGTATTCGTTGACCTCGGAGAGTGCGAGGGTCTTGGAGGACAGCGCGAGCAGCATGATCGAGTCGTCGTTGGGATTGGATTTCCGAAACGACGGCGGGTTGGGCATGTCGCGCGGAAGCCGGCGCTGCACGGCGGCGATGGCGGACTGCACGTCCTGCGCCGCGCCGTCGATGTTGCGGTCGAGACTGAACTGAATCGTGATCGAGGTGCTGCCGAGCGAGCTCGTCGAGGTCATCGAGTCGATGCCGGCGATGCTGGAGAGTTGTTGCTCGAGGGGCGTCGCGACGGAGGCCGCCATCGTCTCGGGGCTCGCGCCAGGGAGGCTGGCCCCGATGGAGATGGTGGGGAAATCGACGTTCGGCAGATCGCTGACCGGGAGGCGCTCGTAGGCCATCCAGCCGAAGAGGGTGATCGCGGCGGTGACGAGGGTCGTCATCACCGGGCGGCGGATGAATTGCTCGGGGATGTTCATGGCGCCTTCTTCTCCTGATCTTTTTTCTTGGCCTTGCCCTCGCCGCCCTTGCCGGATTTCGGGGCGGTGCCGGCGGGATCTTTGACGTCGACGGGCTTGTTTGGGATGACGCGCAGTTGTCCGTCGGTCACGATCGTTTCGCCCTCGGTCAGGCCCTTGCTGATGACAGCGAGCCCCTCATACATGCGCTCGATGATGACGGGGCGCAGCTCGGCGGTCTTGTCGGCCCGAATGACGTAAACGTGCTGCCCGGCCTGCGACGTCTGAATCGCGCTCGCCGGCACCGCGAGCACCTCGGGGGAGGCGAGGGTGAGGGTGACGGTGGCAAACTGTGCGGGCCACAGGCGATGGCTGGTATTGGGAAACGTGCCCTTGAGTTTCAGCGTGCCGGTCGAGCTATCGACCGTGTTGTCCATGAAGGTGAGCTCGCCCTCCTCGGGTTTTTCGTCGGTGCCGGGCGGGACGACGCGGACCTTGAGCATGCCCGAGGCGCGATAGCGCGTGAGCGGCGCGAGGTATTGCTGCGGCACATTAAACGTCACGTAGATCGGGTTGAGCTGGTTGATGGTGACGAGCGGCGCGCCCGCCTCATTGGCGCGAATGAGATCGCCCTCGCGGATGTTGAGGTTGCCGGTGCGACCGGAAAGCGGCGCGCGGATCGAGCAGTATTCGAGCTGGAGCTTGGCCAGGGCGAGGCGCGACTCGCCGCCCAAGACTTCGGCTTCGAGCGTGCGCGCGGTGTCGGAGATTTTTTCGAACTGCTCCTTGGACACCATCTGATCGGCGGTGAGGGACTTGTAGCGTGCGACCTGCCCGCGTGCCGTCTCCAGCTGCAGCCTGGCCTTCGCGAGATCGGCCTCCGTGGTGCGAACGGCATTTTGAAACGGCCGTGGATCGATTTCGAACAACAGGTCGCCCTGCTGCACGTCCTGTCCCTCCTGAATTGCAATTTTGAAAAGACTGCCGGTGACCTGTGCGCGGACCGCGGTCGCGCGCATCGGCTCCACCGCGCCGATGGCCTCGAGCACGAGTGGGACGACGACCCGTTGCGCGGTCCCGGCGAGGACGGGCGCGGCGGGACCGCCTTTGCCGCCCTTGGCCCCGCCCCCGGGAGAGGGCGTGGCCGGTTTTTCGCCACAACCGGCTAGGAGAAGGGCGAGCCCAACGGCGAGGAGACTTGGGGCTAGGCGTAGCGGAAACGGAATCGAAATCATGGAGAGGAAAGCAGTCGGAAAGGGTCTCACTGGAACGGTGTGGGTATTTATTTGGGCCACTGCGGCGGTGAATGTCAAAGTCGGCGAGCGAGACGCGGCAAGATGGGAAAAGCAGTTCCGGACCTGCGAATATTGCGTGGAAACGGGCGGGCATCCCGTCTTAAGCAACCTTTTCCTTGCTAGCCCGGCGCGCGGAGATTTCCCTTGGAAGAATTTTTCCGATGAAAGTCCTCGTTGCCGACAAGATCTCACCCAAGGGAGTCGCCTACCTGCGCCAGCAGCCGGGCATTGAAGTCATCGAGGCTTATGGCTCCTCGCCGGAGAAGGTGCTGGAGCTGGTAAAGGACGTGCATGCCATCGCCGTGCGCTCGGAAACGAAGATCACGGCCGAGGTCTTCAAGGCCGCGCCGCTCCTCAAGGTCGTTGGCCGCGCCGGTGTCGGCGTGGACAATGTCGATGTCGAGGCCGCCACGAATCACGGCGTGGTCGTGATGAACACGCCGGCGGGCAACACTATCGCGACCGCCGAGCTGACGTTCACCCACATTCTCTGCGGCGCGCGCCCCGTGCCGCAGGCCGCCGCCTCGATGAAGAAGGGCGAGTGGGACCGGAAGAGTTTCTCGGGCATCGAGCTTTTCAAGAAAACCCTCGGCATCGTCGGCCTCGGCCGCATCGGCGGCGAAGTCGCGAAGCGCGCGCAGGCTTTTGGGATGCGCGTGCTCGCCTACGATCCGTATCTCGCGCCGAGCCGCGCCAAGGCCATGCAGGTCGAGGGCGTCTCGCTCGACGAACTGCTCAAGCAGTCGGACTACATCACGGTTCACATGCCGATGACCGACGACACGCACTACATGATCGACGAGGCGGCGTTCGAGAAGTGCAAGAAGGGCGTCCGCATCTTCAACTGCGCGCGCGGCGGCATCATCAAGGAAGCCGCGCTCATCGCCGCGCTCAAGAGCGGCCAGGTCGCCGCCGCCGGCCTCGATGTATTCGAGGATGAGCCGCTCGCGAAGGACAGTGAACTGCGCTCGCTCCCCGGCGTCACCCTCACGCCGCATCTCGGGGCCTCGACTGCCGAGGCGCAGGAATCCGTCGGCATTGAAATCGCCGAGCAGATCGCCGACGTGCTCAACCGCGGCGTGATCCGCAACGCCGTGAACGTCCCCTCCATCGACGCCGCCGCGCTCAAGATTCTCGGGCCGTATCTCGACCTCGGCGCCAAGCTCGGCACGCTCGTCCAGCAGATCGCGCCGGCGCAGATCGCGCAGCTCCGTATCACGTATTTCGGCAAGCTCGTGGACCTCGACGCCAACGCCGTCACACGCTCCATCGAGCGCGGCTACCTGCGCCGCATCAGCGGCGAGGAAGTGAATTTCGTGAACGCCCCCGTCCTCATCGAGCGCCTCGGCATCCGCGCCGAGGTCGTGAAATCGACCGATGATTCCGGCTACAGCGAACTCATCTCGGTCGAGGCCATCGCGCCCGACGGGAAAACCTATTCCGCCGCCGGCACGCTCATCGGCAAGGGCAACCAGCCGCGTATCGTGAGCATCAACAGCCGCGAGGTCGAAGTCGCCGCCGAGGGTAAGCTGCTCGTCTTGGAAAATGTGGACCAGCCCGGCATGGTCGGCGCCATCGGCACGCTCCTCGGCAAGGACAAGGTCAACATCGCCGACATGTCGCTCTCGCGCCTCACGCCCGGCGGCACCGCCTACATGGTCGTGCGCGTCGATACCGAGCCCAGCGAGGCCGCCCGCGCGGAAATCAAAGGCCACGCCGCAATCAAGATGGCGAAGTTCGTGCAGCTATGAACGCGCGTGAATGGCGTAGCGCTGGCAGCCTGCCCGCGCTTTTCGGGAAACCAGCACGGGCAGGCTGCCCGTGCTACGGCTTGCCGGGGTCCGAAATCTGAACGGTTCGTCGTGCCGATGCTCGTCCCGCTCCTCATCGCCGCCGTCGTCGGATACCTGCTCGGCTCACTGCCGTTCGGGTATCTCGTCGCGCGCGCGAAAGGCGTGAACATCTTCGAGGCCGGCAGCAAGAGCCCCGGCGCGACGAATGTGCGTCGTGTGCTGGGGAGTGGGCCGGGGAATTTGGTTTTGTTTCTCGACGCGGTGAAGGGGGTGTTGGCGACCGGTTGGCCGATGGTTTGGGTATGGAATTCTCAGCGTAGCGATGTTCTCGCCAGTGATGTTGGAAGAGCGAACACGGAACTCTGGGCGATTTCGTTAGCCGTTTCGGGCCTCACGGCTTCCATCCTTGGCCACAGCTTCTCCTGCTTCACCAAATTTCGTGGCGGCAAAAGCGTCGCGACCGGCGCCGGCGGTTTCACGGTGCTCTTTCCGCTCGGCATGTTGATCGCCTTTGGCGTTTGGCTCGCGACGCTCGCGCTCACGCGCTACGTTTCACTGGCGTCGATTCTCAGTGCCGTCGCGCTGCCCATCGCTGCGGTCGTGCTCAAGCAATCGACACTCCTCGTCAGCGTCTCCGCCGTCATCGGGCTATTCGTTATTCTGCGCCATCGCGCCAACATCTCGCGCCTTCTCGCCGGCACCGAGTCCAAGGTCGGGCAGAAAAGAAAGGAGCCGTCGTCATGACTCTTCCGTTCGGACCTTCTGCCGTAGCGCGGTGCTTCAGCCCGCGTCTGAAAAAGCTCCCGAGCGCGGGCTAAAGCTCCGCGCTACTCATTCCAATCATGAGCGCTCCTCTCACTCTCAACATCGGTCTCTGCGGCTTCGGCACCGTCGGGCAGGGCGTGTGGAAACACCTCTCGGCCCACCGCGCCGACCTCGAGACGCGCCTCGGCGTCAGGCTCAACCTCGCCCGCGCGTCCGTCCGCAATCTCAAAAAAAAGCGCGACGTCAAAATCCCCGCGCGCGCACTGACCACCGATCCGCTCGCAATCGCGCGCGATCCGTCGATTCACATCGTGTGCGAGCTGATGGGCGGCACGACGCTGGCGCGCGAGGTCACACTCGCGGCGCTCAAGCGCGGCGCCGTCGTCGTCTCCGCCAACAAGGCGCTTATTTGCGAGCACGGCTCCGAGATCATCGCGACTGCGCAGAAGAATGGCGGCCATTTCTTTTTCGAGGCGTCCGTCGCCGGTGGCATCCCGATCATCAAGGCACTGCGCGAGGGGCTCGTCGCGAATCGTTTCCCGCGAATCTACGGCATCCTTAACGGCACGTGTAACTACATCCACACGCAGATGGAGGAGAACGACGCGCCCTACGCCGCCGTCCTCGCCGAGGCGAAACGGCTGGGCTACGCCGAGGCCGACGAGTCGCTCGACGTCGATGGCTGGGACACCGCGCACAAGGCCAGCGTGCTCGCATGGCTCGCGCACGGCGTCTGGGTGAAGACCGACCAGATGATCGTCGAGGGCATCTCGCGCATCACGCCGGCCGATTTCAAAACCGCCGCGACGCTCGGCTTCGGCATTAAACTGCTCGCCGTCATCACGCGCGATTTCGCTAAGAACGAACTCTGCGTTCGCGTCCACCCGACGCTGCTGCCCGAGGGCAACGTCGTGGCCAATGTCAGCGGCGTGTTTAACGCCATTTCGGTCACCGGCGATGTCGTCGGCACCACGTTCTATTCCGGTCGTGGCGCCGGTCAGGATGCGACGGCGAGCGCCGTCATCAGCGACATCGCCGACGCCGCCTCGCTTCTCCGTCATGGCAAGGGCGGCCATCTGCTCGGCGAAATCACGTCGGCCCCGCGCGTGACCTGCCGTCTCGCCCCGCCGCAAAACATCCGCTCACGCTACTACCTCCGTCTCACGGTCAAAGACCAGCCCGGTGTGCTCGCACGCGTGGCCTCCGTGATGGCGAAACAAAAAGTCAGCATCGCGAGCGTCATCCAAGGCCCCGCCGATCAGCCCGGCGCCGCTTCCCTCGTGCTCACGACGCACGAGAGCAACGAGCGCGCGATCGGCGCCACGCTGAAACAACTCAAGGCCCTCGCCGCCGTGCTCGACGAGCCGGTGCTGCTGCGCATCGGGGATTTCGAACGCTAAACATTCGATGAATTTTTCGATTCACAAGGCGCGTGCATTGTCCGGGGTAGGGCGGGTCTTTGACCCGCCCTCGAACACTCGATGCGTGAAAGGGCAGGTCACAGAACTGCCCTACCTCGGACTCGCGATGACAACCTAATTTCAACAATGGCCCGCATCGTCCAAAAATATGGCGGCACCTCCGTCGGTGACGTCGATCGCATCAAAAATGTCGCGAACCGCATCAAGGCGGTCCGCGACGCTGGCCACGAACTCGTGGTCGTCGTCTCCGCCCGCGCCGGCGTAACCAACGAGCTCATCGCGCGCGCCAAAGCCATCACGGCGCTGCCGAGCGAGCGCGAGCTCGACCAGCTTCTCGCCATCGGCGAGCAGGAGACGATCGCGCTCACGGCGATGGCGCTGCACGCGATCGGCGTCGAGGCGGTGAGCTACACCGGCGCGCAGGCCGGCATCTTCACCGACAAGGTCCACACCAAGGCGAAGATCAAAACGATCGACGCCAAGCCCCTCGAAAAAGATCTTCAGGCCGGCAAGGTGATCATCGTCGCCGGCTTCCAGGGCATCAACGACGAGGGACAGATCACCACGCTCGGCCGCGGCGGCTCCGACCTCACCGCCATCGCGCTCGCCGCCGCCATCAAGGCCGACAAGTGCGAGATCTACACCGATGTTGACGGCGTTTACACCGCCGATCCGCGCGTCGTGAAGGACGCGAAAAAAATCCACGAGATCAGCTACGATGAGATGCTCGAGCTGGCCTCGCTCGGCTCGAAGGTCATGCAGACGCGCTCCGTCGAGTTTGCCGCGAAATACGGCGTGGTTTTCGAAGTCCGCTCCTCTTTCAACACCAACCCAGGAACCATCGTGAAACAAGAAGTCGTCTACATGGAAAACGTCGTGGTCCGCGGCGTCGCCGTCGACAAGGACCAGGCCAAGGTCGTCGTGAGCAACATCGCGGACAAACCCGGCACCGCCGCGAAAGTCTTCCGCGCGCTCGCCGACGCAAACATCAACGTGGACATGATCGTGCAGAACGTCGGCCGCGACGGCGTGGCCAACCTCACGTTCACCGTCCCGCAGACCGAGACCCTCAAGGCCGAGAAGGCGCTCGCCCCCGTGCTCAAGGAAACCGGCGGTAGTGTGACCCTCGACGACAAGATCGCGAAACTCTCCGTCGTCGGCGTCGGCATGAGGACGCACAGCGGCGTGGCCTCCACGCTCTTCACCGCGCTCGCCGACGCCGGCATCAACCTCGAGCTCATCAGCACCTCCGAGATCAAAATCTCCGTCGTGATCGCGAAGGACAAGGCCGACGACGCCGCGCGCGCCGCGCACAAGGCTTTTCAGTTGGATAAACTCTGATTGATTTGAACCACGGAGACACAGAGGCACGGAGAAAAACAGGGAGACGATCCAGCCCGCCCCATGCGTGTCATTCTGAGCGCAGCGAAGAATCCAGTTGGATATTTTTGGCGCGTGAGAGCTTCGTCTCTCCTGCTGGATTCTTCGCTGCGCTCAGAGTGACAGAATGGTTTTCTCCGTGCCTCTGTGGTTAGCTTCCGATGAAATTCCTCTCCACCCGCGGCCAGACTCCATCCCTCGGCTTCTCCGATGCCGTCGCGACCGGGCTCGCGCCCGACGGCGGGCTCTACCTGCCGGAGACGCTGCCGGATTTCTCCGGCAAACTCGCGGGCTTCGAGAAGCTTTCCTACGCCGAGCTGTGCTTCGAGTTCCTCCGCGTCTTCGTGACCGACATCCCGGCCGACACCTTGCGCGGCATCGTCAACGCGAGCTACACGCGCTTCTCCGATCCCGCGATTGCGCCGCTCAAGCCGCTCGGGAAAAATCTTTACGTGCTCGAGCTCTTCCACGGGCCCACGCTCGCGTTCAAGGACTTCGCGCTCCAGCTCCTCGGCAATCTCTACGCGCACCAGTGCGCGACGCGCCGCGAGACGATCAACGTCCTCGGCGCCACCTCGGGCGACACCGGCGCGGCGGCGATTCACGGACTGCTCGGCAAACCCGGCACTGCGATTTTTATTCTCTATCCCGATGGCCGCGTCTCGCCCTTGCAGGAGCGCCAGA
The DNA here is from genome assembly GCA_025352845.1 of Opitutaceae bacterium. Classification (GTDB taxonomy): domain Bacteria; phylum Verrucomicrobiota; class Verrucomicrobiia; order Opitutales; family Opitutaceae; genus ER46. The sequence goes on along the minus strand of JANXSC010000276.1, from coordinate 7,024 downwards.
TGACGTGCACCGGCGCAGCGAACGTCTTCGCCCTCGCGGTCGATGGCACGTTCGACGACGCGCAGACCGCGCTGAAGGAAGTCTTCGGCGATCAGGATTTCCGCAAGCGTCACCGCCTCTCTGCCGTCAACTCCATCAACCTCGCGCGCGTGCTGGCGCAGTGCGTTTACTATCTTTACGCGTGGCTCAAGCTGCCCGCGAGCGAGCGCGGCAACGTCGAGTTCGTCGTGCCGACGGGCAATTTCGGCAACGTGCTCGCCGGTTGGATGCTCCAGAAAATGGGCGTGCCGATCCGCGGCTTCCGCGTCGCGACCAACCAGAACGACATTCTCTTCCGGCTCTTCACAACCGGTGAGTATCGCGTCGGCGATGTCCACCCGAGCCTCGCGCCGTCGATGGACATTCAGGTCGCCTCGAACTTTGAGCGCTTCATCTGGTTCGCTGTCGGCCGCGATGGCGCAAAGGTCCGCGCCGTGATGGACACGTTCAAGAAAACGGGTGCCTACAAATTCGAGAACTTCGATCGCGACATCTTCAGCGCCTCGCGCACGACCGACGCTGAGATCGCGAGCATCATCACGCGCGTCCACCGCGAGCACGGCTACATCGCCGACCCGCACACCGCCTGCGGCTTCAAGGACCTCGCGCCCGACCGCGTGAACGTCATCCTCGCCACCGCGAGCCCCGCAAAATTTCCCGATACCATCCGCGCCGCCATCGGCATCGAACCGATACACGCGAGCCTCGAAGCGCTGAAATCAAAACCGATCGTGAAGCACCACCTCAAAGCGACGCCCGATGCGATTCGCGCGTTCATCGATGCGCGGGCGGTGCGGTGACTTGGAGCAATTCAATCATGCTATGCGCTTCATCGTTGGTTAGCCCTACATTGAGTCAGGCAATTGAGAATTCGTGTGCCGAAAGGCCGTAACTGCGAAATAGAAAAACGCGGTTGAACGGCGTGGAGTATCTGGCTCTGAAAACGTCACAGTCGAAGTCGACGATTAAATGGAGGCCATCGGGTCCGGAAACACTGACGAGGACCCCGCAAATTGGCCAGCGGGAGACGGGTGTAGCAAACCCGAAACGAATTGATCCCCATGTCCAAGAAACGACGTCAGCCTAGTCCCGCATTGAAGGCCCAGGTTGGGTTGGAGGCGCTCAAGAGTATCGATCCGGTGCCTGCCATCGCGGCGAAGCACGGAGTGCATCCGACGCAAGTGAGCCAGTGGAAGAAAGAGGTGGCCGAGCGGCTGCCGGAGCTCTTCTCCCGGGCACCGGACGCGGCCGCCCAGGACGCGCAGGCGCGGGAAAAAGAGCTCTACGAGGAGATCGGGCGGTTGAAGATGCAGCTCGAATGGCTCAAAAAAAAGTTGGCCCGCCTGGGGACTGAGGAGCGCCGCCGCCTGATCGAGCCCGCCCATCCCAAGCTGCCGGTGACCGAGCAATGCGCCCTGTTGGGATTGCCGCGCTCCAGCTCCTATCACCGCGGGCAGCCCGAATCGGACGAGAATGCTCGGCTGCTGCGGGTGATCGACGAAACGTATCTGGCCTGTCCGTTCTTTGGCTCGCGCCTGATGACACTGTGGCTCCGGCGCCAGGGCCACCGGGTGAACCGCAAGCGAGTGCGCCGGTTGCTGCGGGTGATGGGGCTGGAGGCGCTGAGTCCGAAGCCCGATCTCTCGCGGCCGAACCGGGCGCATCCCGTCCATCCGTATTTGTTGCGTGCGCTGGAGGTCACCCGAGCCAACCAGGTCTGGGCAATGGACATCACCTATATCCCGATGCCCGGCGGCAACATTTACCTCTGCGCGATCATCGACTGGCACACCCGCTATGTCCTCGCGTGGGAGCTGAGCAACACGCTCGATGCCAGCTTCTGCGTGCGGACGGTGCAACGGGCCCTCGCGCAGCATGGCGTGCCGGAAATCTTCAACCCGGACCAAGGCTGCCAGTTTACCTCGGCGGAATTTATCCAGCTGCTGCTGGCCGCCGGGATTAAACTGTCGATGGATGGCAAAGGCCGATGCCTCGACAACGTCTTCGTCGAGCGGTTGTGCCGCACCGTCAAATATGAGGAGGTTTATCTGAAGAGCTACTGCTCGCTGATCGACGCGCACGCCCCACTCGACCGCTACTTCCAGTTCTACAATGAACGCCGGCCGCACCGCGCCCACGACGGCGGAACGCCCGGCGCAGCCTACGCGCCCTCGCTCCCGCGGCCATCAACCAATGAGTGCTCGCACCACCGCCCATTGGCCGCTGCCTGCGGCAAGCTCTTCGGCTCCTGTCCTCGGCAGCGGCCAATCGGCTGGTCCTCCCGGCGAAAACCATAGCTTAATTTACCGTCCCAGCTGTCCAATCCAATGGGTCCACTTCACCTTCCCTGCGCCACCGTCAGCACAATTTTTTTCCCCTCCGCGAAGGCGCGCAGCTCCGCGAGATCGAGCGGTGGTTTGCGCTTCGTGTTGTCGCCGGGGCCGCCGTAGTAGGGCACGACTTTCACCACGCTCTTGGCCGTCAGTGCGGCGATCCTTTCCTTCAGGGTGGCGAGGCCCTTCGCGCCCACGCCGATATCCTCGCGGTCGAAGATGAGACGCGCGACCGAGGTGTCGCCCGTGCCGTCGTAGCCGAGCCAGGTGAGCGTGTGGTCCGTGACGACGACGGGCACGGGTTTCGGTGCGGCCTTGAGTTTGAGATTCGCGGTGGTGAAGGCCCCGTCGGTGAGGACAAACACGTCCTGCGCGGTGTCACCTTCGCCTTGCCGGCTGAGGGTGGCGCTGCCACGGTCGCTGCGTTTCCATGCGCGGACTCCGGTGGAGGCGCGGACGGGATTGAAGAGATCGGCGTCCGCCTGCCACGTGCGCAGGTCGGCGTTGGCGTCGAGGAGCTGCTGCATTTCCTCGTCGGAAAATTTCGCCGGTCGGCGGTAGGTGATGCGGCCCACGTGGTCGCCGACAAATTCCGCCTCGATGGCCATGCCCGCGGAGCGAAAGGCGCGCGCTATCGTCGCCGGTTTGTTGACCGTGGTCGCGGTAGAGACGCCGTAATTTTTTTCCGCCACGGTCAGTGTCACGCCGAGTTGGGCGCGCAACGGTGCGGCAGCGAGCCAGAGCACGGACAACACGACAAAACAGCGGGGAAAAATCATGCGGCGTCCGGGAGCATTACCGGCCGATGCAGAACTGCAACGCGGTTTGCCATGTGCGCAGAGCCACGGACGCATCTCACTTTCCTGCACGCTTCATTGAGAGGAAACACGTCGCGACGTAGCACAGGCAGGCGGCCCGTGTTGGGCCGGAAAGCGCGGTCAGGCTGACCGCGCTACGCCCGACTGAGCACAGGCGCTCGGAGGCGCGACTACGGGCTGGCCGGTTCGGCGGCCCAGACCTTGATGTCGTCGAACCAGCCGTCTTTACCGGCAACGCCGAGTTCGATCTTCGACTTGGTGGCGTGGGCGATACCGGACGACTTGAGGTAACCCGCGGGCTTGCCGTCGAGCGTGACGCGCATGGTGTCGCCCACGGTCTCGACGACGAGCGCATACCACCGGCCGGTTTCCAGTTTCGCAGGAAAGGTGACGCTGCGGCCGGCGAGGAGCTTCGCGCGTTCGGCCTTTTTCGCGGGTTCCTTGCTCATGGCGTAGATGTCGTTGCGCATGGTGCCGTCGCGCTCGTCGATGAGCGTGACACCGTTGAGCCGCACTTGCGCCCGGCAGATGTGGCCGTAGTGGGCTCCGGGGTAGCTGCGATCGTCGAACTCGACATCGATCATCGTGGCGCCCTCGAAGCGAATCTTCACTTCGATCACGCTGTCCTTGGTGGGAATTTCGAGACCATGGACGGCGGCGTGGGCCGTGGTGGCGGGCTTGCCGTCGGTCGCGGGGATGTTCTGGTCCCGGGTTTGGGTGCCCTTCAGCGCGCCGTTTTCGACGGCGAACGTCGGGACGACCCGATGCCAGACTTTGGCAGGCTCGGCCCCGGTGAAGTCATCGGAAAAAAGCAGGGTCGTTTTCTTCGCGATCGATTCAATGGGAATGGCGGACAGATCGGCCGCAACGATTGCGGGGAGAGCGAAGGGGAGGGTGACGAGAAGCGTGAGCGCGGCGGATTTCATGGGCTGAAATGGTGCGACGGGGCGGTTACGGGGGCGATGCAGAATTCGAGGGCCGAACTCGCTGTCTGGGCCGTGAGAGGCTGAAAATCGAAGGTGATCATGGTTGCCGCGCGCGGGAGTGAATCGGGCTCGAGCTCCAGGGTGCGGACCTGAGTGTGATCGCCGGCGGCGGTAAACGTGACGACAACACGACCGCTCGGGCGCAGCGCCGCCCGGGGGAAGCCGCTGGCGCGGGCCTGCGTGGTGTCGGCGATGAGTTGCGGGGCGGAGAGGCGGCCATCGGGCCAGAGGCGGCGGGCGTAGATGCCGCCGGCGTTGGCCTCGGTTTTCATTTCCATCCAGAGAAACAGGGCGGAGGAATCCACGAGCACCACAGTCTCGATGCGGCCCAGCGGGTGGCCGAGGTCGAGGCGGATGGGTTCGCGCAGCGCTTTGTCCCGGTCCTGCGCGTAGCGGGCGAAGACGCGTGGCTTGCCGTCGGCCGCGGTGAACCAGGCGACGGCGAGGGCGTCGCCGCGCGCATCGGCGGCGGGGCCGTTGACGGGACAGGCGGCGATTCTCCAACCGTCGTCGCGGAGCGCGGTGGGGGCGGAAAAGGTGCGTGCGGCGAGATCGAACACGGAGAATTTGTTGTCGCGAATCTCGTCGGCCGTATGGCCGCGATAGGCGACAAAGACGCGATCGCCGGGCAGGGTGGCGACGGTGTTTTGGCAGCACGTGCAGACATCGGGATCGATGGTCCACTCGCCGAGCGCGGTGCCGTCGGGCGCGAGCAGGCGGGCGAGGAGTTTCATCGCCGGCGCGTAGGGCGCACTCGGATCGCGGGCGGGGCGCGGGGCGCTGGGATCGCGTTTCGCGCGCGGAGCGGCGCTGGGATCGTGCGTGCGCGTGCTCGCCAGCCAGACGGCGAGCGTGCGACCGCCGCCCAGCGGGGCAAGGGCCACGAACTCGTTGCCGAGTGGCGCGGGTTTGGTCCACGTGAGGCCGTGATCGGTGGAACGCGCGAACCAGCCCGTGTAACCGTGCATTTCGGTCGAGCCGGCGATTTTTTCAAACCACTGCGCGGTGAGCGCGCCGTCGGTGCCAACGACGAGCGAGGCGAAGTCCGCCCAGTTTTCCATGAGCAACGGCGTGCTCGCGATGACGCGCGGCGCGGACCACGCGGCGTCGTTGGGTGCGAGGAGCGAGAGAAAGAGAGCGCGCTCGCCGGCCGTCGCCGACGACGCGGAATAAGTCAGGTAGAGCGTGCCGTCGGAAGCAGCGGCGAGATTGGAGCACTGCGAGTCGGCGGGCGCGGGCGAGGGAAGGTCGCGCGTGAAGGGGGCGGCGGCCGCAATTGCCGTGCAGAGAAAATATGAGAAAAAGGCCTTCATGAAGAAAATGATTTTGAAGCATAGAGACATGGAGGCACGGAGAAAGTCGAATGGATGGGCTCTCTTTGTGCCTCTGTGCCTTTGGGGTGAATTCTTTAGAACGAGATGCGCGTGGAGAACTCCGCGGTGCGCGGGTCGGCGAGACGGCGCATGGTGGTGCCGGCGACGGGTTCGTAAACCTCGTCGAGGAGGTTGCGACCGCGCAGGGTGAAGTGCCAGCGCCGCCACGAGTAGGTCGCGGAGGCGTCGAGGGTCATGTAGCCGTCGGCGACGACGGAGTTGTTGTTGTTGCCAAAGCGGTCGCTCACATAGCGCGGCCCGCCGCTGAGGGCGAAGCCGTTGGCGAAGCGTTTCGCGACGAAGAGATTCGCGACCCAACGCGGCACGTTGCTCGGGCGTTTGCCGGTGCGGGAGATGATGCTGGTGCCAAGGTTCTCGTTGAAGTCGGCGAACTTTGAATCGGTGAACGCGCCGTTGAGTTCGACGCGCCAGCCGTCGGCGGGTGAAATCGCAACGGCGGCTTCGACGCCCTTTGATTTCTGCGCGCCGATCTGCTGGCTGATGCGTGCGCCGGTCGCGGGATCGAGTGTGGAGGTGAGGATGTCGCGCTTCTCAAGATCGAAGACTGCGAGGGTGGCGTCGAGTTTTCCGCCGAGGAAAGTGCCCTTCACGCCGGCCTCGTATTGGCGGCCTTTTTGCAGGGAGAAGTCGTTGCTCGTGGTCGTGAGCGAGACGAGCTGCGTGACCGGCTCAGAGGCACGGCTGAAGGATGCGTAGGCGTTGATTTCCTTCGTGACGCTCCAGACGAGGCCGGCGCGGCCGGTCGTGGTGCGGTAACCTTTCTTGAAAGTGCTGAACGCGGTGGCAGGCGTGGTCGTCGCGTTCGCCAGCGTGTCGCGCTGGAGCGAGATGTGATCGTAGCGCAGGCCGGCGACGGCTTTCAGCGCGGGCGTAATGTCGAACGCATCCTCGGCGTGAAACGCGTGCGTCTCGACGACGATGCGCGAGGTCTTCGTGAGGTGGGCGACGGGGCCGAAGCCGACGTTGGGCGCGAGGAGCGAGACGGCGGGGATGACGAGCGAGACGTTGCCGGGCGCGCCGCCGCGGATCTGATCGTTGTGCTCGAAGATGACGCCGGCGACGAGGCGGTTGGCGTGACCGGCGAGCGGGCGCTTGAAGGTCGCGTCGAGCCGATTGCCGAGGAGCACGTCGTCGCGGTAGATGAGCGTGAGGTTGCCGCGCGTGATGTTTTTCGCGACGGGGTTCCACGTGTTGCTCTCCTCGTTGCGCCACTTGAGGACCTGCGTGGCGACGTAGGTCTCGTTGCGCAGATCGAGCTCGGGCGAAAGCCGGAGATCGGCGCGGAGGCGGTTGAACGCGTTCTGCGTGCGCGCGTAGTTGTCGAGGATGTTGTAGTTAGTGCGGCGCGCGGCGGACTCGACGCGCGGGTTGATCATGCGGTCGGTGGTCGAGACGAACGTGCGGACCTCGGGCTGCGCGTTGGCGATCGTGGTGTTGACGACCGCGTCATAGAC
>JANXSC010000270.1 GCA_025352845.1 Opitutaceae bacterium | reverse complement strand
CCTCAGATCCGCTCTCACCCGCCGGCGTGTATATGGGGACGACCGGCGGCGAATTGTTCTACTCGAAGAACGACGGCGACACGTGGGAGAAACTCCCGGCGAGTTTCCCGCGGATCACGACGATTAAGGTGTGGATGGTGTAGGCGCGCCGTGGCGCTGGCGCGCTACGGCGACGGAATGACGTCGATGCCGCGCAGGCCGAAATGCGGCGCGGCGGCGAGGAGGTGGCGGTCGTGGCTGTAGATTTCCTTGCAGCCGTGCTCGGCCGCGCAGGCGAGGTGAAGCGCATCGGCGGCGCGGAGGAAGGTGGCGGCCGGGAGGGCGGCCATTTTTTCACAGGCGAATTTGATCAGGGCGGGCTCGATGGGCATCCACGTCAACTGCCGGGCGGTTTCGTCGCGGGCTAGTTCCGCGAGCGCGGCGCGAAGGCCGCGGGAATCGGTGCCGCCTTCGCGCTGCTGCCGCTTGAGCGCGGAAACGACCTCCAGCCGTCCGTGCAGGCAACACACGAAATGACTCATGCCGGTCAGGTGAGCCACCACGGCATCCGAGCCGAGCTGGCGAATGTAGAGCCGGACGAGGTAGGGGGAATCGAAGTAGTTCACCGCCCGTCGCGCTCTTCGGAGATGAAGACGGTGGAATCCAAATCGCTGCTGGGCAGCTTGGACCAGTCGCGACCCTTGAAGACGGGGCGGAGAGCGGCCGTTTCGGGCATCGGTTGCAGCGAGGCGATTTGCTCCCCGCGATCCGTCACGATGAGCGGGGTTTTTTTCGCGATGCAGGCCCAATAGCCGGTCCGGGCGTGGAGCTGTTTGATGGAAATCGTCTTCACTGTGGCGGAAGTGTCACCGGTTATACTTTGGCGGCAAGACGCGCATTATTTGGTGGCAGGCTCCGTGTAAGTCTCCATCCCGTCACGCGCTGACTTGCCGCGCCATGCCTCTGCACCGCAAAAATATTTTTCGCCTCCCGTCCCCGGCACCCACGACGATTTACGTGCGGCCGGGCTACAACCGCGTGCTGGCCGAGCAATTCGAGGCGCTCAAGCGCAAGCGCGTCGACCTCGTGAAGGACAAGGTCGAGGCGCACAGCCAGGGCGATTTGCGCGAGAACTTCGGCTTCAAGGCGGCCAAGGACGCAATTCGCGCCGTAGACCGGAAGATGACCGCGCTCGATCGCTTCGTCGCCCGCAACACTTTCTTCGAGGTCGATCCCGCCACTTGGCTTACCAAGCCGACCGCCACGCTGCAACTCGGCCACGTGACCACGATCGAAAAGCAGGACGTGGCGACGCAGCGCAAACACCACTTCACGTTTCTCGTGACCACGCACGGCGAGACCGCGAGCGATCCCGAGTCGGGCATCGAATGCCTGCCCCACAATTCCCCGCTGGCCACCGCCGCGCTGGGCCTCGCGGTCAACGCCGAGACGAAAGTGAAACTCCCCGCCGGCGAATCCATCTTGGTCGTGCGCTCAATCCGCAACCCGACTCAATCGGAACTCGACCGCCTGCTCACCGCGATCCAGCCGCCGGAGATCGAGGACGAGGAAGAGTAGGTCGGTTTGTTTACAGCAACTGGCGATCAATATTCTCGCGGCTCAAGACCTGCGCTTGCCTAGATTCACGCCTTCACCGATTGTTTTGTTCGCATCATGTCCTCCCCGGAACCAGTCGAATTTGCCCTTCAGGGCGAAGTGAACGGCAAGCCGATCTCGCCGGCGAATGTTACCTTTGGCGCTATGCGCAAATTTCAAGACGAGGTGGAGAGACTGGTCTTTGGCTCGAATCAGGGTTCGCTCAATGACACGGTCGTAGAGGTGCGCGAAGGTTCCTACGGATTGGTGGTGCCGATTCCAGAGAATGTGCGGGAGAGCTTCGAGCGTGACATGGCGCTCGCCACCGAACCCGACGAAGCGGCAGTGCCCGATGCTGCACGTTTAAAGGTGCTCCTCGGCTGGCAGCGGCGCGCCGCCTTCGAAAAAAATCAAATCTACTTTGTTCGTCCGCTAAGCAACCGTGCGGTCTTTCGTTCGTTGCGTATCGACAGTGAGACTCGCCTACGCCGCGCGCAGGATGACCGGTGGCTCTCCGTCGAATTGACGTTGCTCGGGCAGGTCCTTGAGGCCGGCGGTCAAAAAGCGAACATCCATGTCCGCCTACGTGACCGATCGGAGCCCGTGATCGTCGACGTCCAACGAGAGCAATTGGAGCGTGAGGCTTTCCCTTTTACCGGTGAAAAATTGCTTCGCGTCTCTGCCGAACGCAATGAGCGCACAAAGGTGCTCCGAAAGGTGCGCCTCATCGCATTCGTTGCCTATCGATCCGAATTCGACGAAGCCGCGTTTGAGCGAATGACCAAAGCCGGAGCGAAAGCGTGGCAGGACGTCCCAGATGCCGCAGCTTGGGTGAGGGAGCAACGCGGAGGCTCCGATGCGTAGCGGCGTCTTTCTCGACACCAGTTATCTCATCACCCTCGCCGATCCGGCGCGGGCTCGGCACGCCGTCGCCAAGCGCTACTTTCAACACTTTCTCGCCACTAAGATGCCGATGACGATTTCGGCCATTGTGGTCGCAGAATTCTGCGTGAAGCAACCTCTGGCGACACTTCCACTGGAGCAATTGATCTTGTTGCCGTTCACCCATGAAGATGCGGTCGTAGCGGCGTCATTGGACTACAAGCCGCAGCAGAAGGTCGGCGGCGAACGGCAGGCGTTGAAGGACGACTTTAAAATCATCGGCCACGCCAGAGCTCGAAACTACGGTTTCCTGATCACGGACGATGCCGAGACAATGTTCACCTACTGCGAGGAGTTGAAGCGCCAGGGCCGACTCGATCTTCGTGCGATCAAGCTTCAGGACGGGTTTTCGTTGACGGCTTTTACTCCTGACGGCCAATCCGACTTCACGCAGGTGATGGAGGAGGCAGGGGAATATTCGACCGAAGAGCCGTAGGGCGGAAAAAATAAGTCAGGTTGCAGATAGTTATCAGCGATCAGAATTAGTCTTTGGCCGGGCTGACATCTGAACGCTGAGAGCTCGGAGCGGAGGGTCTGAAGGTCATCTCCGGACTCTGAGTTTTCAGCTTTAGGCTTGGTGTGTGTCGCTCGTGATTTGGTTCACCGGAAAGAGCTGCGGAAAATAAGTCTCATGCACTTTGGCGGGCAGGCCGAGGCGGACCGGGGCTTTGGGCGTAGCGGACACCAGCAGTCCCGCGTCGGTGGCGAGGGTCAGCACGGAACGGCCGGTGCGGTCGCTCGCGCCGACGATGCGCGCGGCTTCGCCGCGTGGAAATTCGCCGCGGAGCAGAGCTTCGCGCAGCAACAGAAAAACGCGGTCGGCGTCCGGAGCGACTTGGGCGTCCACGACGTGAACGTAGTGCTCGATGCGCCGCGCGAGGCCGTCGAGGTCGAGCAATTGCTCCATGAAGGCGATCTGGTCGGCCATCGTGCGCAACGTGAACTCGCAGAAATCCCAGAGCGCGCGTTCGCTGAGATGGCCCCGGCCGTCGTCTGCGCTCGAGCTGCTGCGCTCCTGGTCGGCGTTGGCGAGGCGTTCGTAGTATTCCGTCCGATTCCGGGCGAAGCCGCGCGACAACGACCACAGTCCGCCGCCGTCGATGCCGAGTTGCCGGATCACCGCGTCCGAAAAAAGTCGCCCGATGCGGCCGTTGCCGTCGCGGAACGGGTGAATCCATGCGAGGCGGTGGTGGCTCGCGCCGATGGCGATGATGCGTTGGATGCGCGAAAAATCCGCCGATTCATAGCGCCATTGAAAATGGTCGAGCAGCGCCGGGACGATTTCGTGGGGCGGACCGATGTGCGTTCCGACCTGCACGTCACGGTCTCGCAACTCGCCAGGAGCGAGCGGCGTTTTTTCGCCTTTTGAGGTAGTGGCGACGCGCATGGCATCGGGAAGCGGCGCGTAGAATCGTCGGTGTAGTTCACGAATGAACTCGGGCCCGAAAAGAGATCCGGTCTGCGCTGCCGCCCATCGCTGCACCTCCAAGTGCGCCAGGGAAAGCTGCTGCAGATCGCGTTTCTTCGGCTCGGCGGCGAAGTCCTTTTTGAGGGCGGCTTCGATGTCGCGGACGCGTGTCTGCTGACCCTCGATGAGATTCGAGTAGTAGCAGTGCATCCACCGGGTCAGCTCGCCGACCTGGACGCGCAGCGGGTCCCGCAACTTGGCCGAAAGACGGGCGGCTCGCTCGATAATCGTGCAGGCCAAGTCCTCCAGAGCCCGGAGCCTCTGGGTCGGGATGACGGGCTCAATGGCCGTTTTTGTGAGCATTTGTGAGCATTTCTTGCCGATCTTATTACCGATCAATGCGTAGAGTTATATGTATAGGGATGAAATGTTAAAGAACAATTAGCGCCGCACTTTCCCTGTTTCTTGCCGTTCTTATTGCCGATGGCTAAAACTCCCGATGATGGCCAACTTGGGCCGAGCCGAAAGGTCAGTGCGTGAACTCTGGCCAGCCGTTTTGAGGGACGGCTGGTTCGCCTTCATTCTTCCTTCGCGCCGCCATCGTTAGCCTCAGGCGTGCGCCGTAGGAGCAACATACGCCTCAAGACTGCGCGTCTGTTGGCGCATAGGCTTCCATCCCCACGCATGAGCACACGAGGTTGCGATCGCCGTAGACGTTATCGACGCGGCCGACGCTCGGCCAGAATTTGCTGGCGCGGGTGTGGCGATCCGGGAAGGCGGCGAGTGCGCGCGAGTAAGGATGCGCCCACACATCGGAGCACACTGCTTTGGCGGTGTGCGGCGCGTGCTTCAGCGGGTTGT
>JANXSC010000269.1 GCA_025352845.1 Opitutaceae bacterium | reverse complement strand
GCGTTGACCCCAACGCGCTGTTCGCCGCCATCGTCCACGAAGCGCGCTGGGGTCAACGCGCTCCACCGTTTGGGAAACAAGTCCGCGATCTCGCGTCCGACCATGTGCCGAATCACCTCGGGAATCGTGGCCGCGTCGCGCGTGAGTGTGACGATGCTCGCGCCGTCGCGGAGCACGGTGATGCGGTCGGCCAGCGCGAAAACCTCGTCGAGTTTGTGCGAGATGTAGATGCATGCGGTGCCTTGTGCTCGGAGCCGGCGCAAGTGGTCGAGCAGCACGGCGACCTCTTGCTCCGTCAGTGCGGCGGTCGGCTCGTCGAGCACGAGCACGCGGCTCTGCTTGTCCATCGCGCGGATAATTTCGACGAGCTGTTTCTGGCCGATGCCGAGGCTGCGCACGGGAGCGTCGGGTGAAATGGCCAGTCCGAACTCGGCGAGCAGCACCGCCGCGCGCCGGTGCATTTCGAGCCAATCAATGCGCACGCCGCGACGTGGCGCACGGCCAAGAAAAATATTTTCCGCCACACTCAGTTCGTCGACGAGGGCGAACTCCTGCGTGATGACGGCGATGCCCTCCGCCTCGGCGTCGCGGATCGAGCGAAACGCCACGGCTCGCCCGTCCACGCGCAGTTCACCTTCGTAGCTGCCATGCGGATGGATGCCGGAGAGTAGTTTGATTAGCGTGGACTTGCCCGCGCCGTTTTCACCGCAGACCGCGTGGACTTCACCCGCGCGCAAATCGAAGTTCACCTCACGCAGCGCGGTGACGTCGAAAAATCGTTTTGTCAGAGCGCAAGCTTCGAGCAACGGGGGCATCGGCAGTAGGGCGGGCTTCAGCCCGCCTTGGATATTCGCACAATATTCGGAAGGCGGGTGAAGCCCGCCTTACTTCAAGTCCGATGCCTTTTGAAATCCGTCCGCGATCACGGTCGCCTGCATGTTGTCTTTGTCGACGGAGATCACGTCTTGGAAGACCGCGGGGACTTTTTTGAAACCGTTGTCGATGGTGGCGGTGAAGGAAATCTTGTTTCCCTTCGCGAGATCGATGGCGGCAATCGCGGCGTAGTCAGCGAGTTTTTTGAGCGGCTTGTAGATCGTCATCGTCTGCGTGCCGCGAAGTATGCGGCGGCACGCCGCGAGGTCGGCGTCCTGCCCCGTCACGATCACTTTGCCGGCGATCCCTTCCTCAAGCAGCGCCTGCACGACGCCCCCGGCCACGCTGTCGGCTGAGGCGATGATGGCGTCGATCTCCTTGCCGTTTCGCGTAATGGCCGCGTTGACGATTTTCTTGGCGTTCTCCGGTTTCCAATCCTGCGCCCAGTCTTCGAAGACGAGATTGATTTTGCCGGCGGCCACGAGCGGATTGACCACGTTGTCCTGCCCCTGCTTGAAGAGCTTGGCATTGTTGTCCGTCGGCGCGCCGAAGACGCGGACGACGCGCGCGGCGCGTCCCTCTGGCAGGTGATCGGCGACATATTTCGCCTGCAGCTCGCCCACCTTCACGTTGTCGAACGTCAGGTAGAGATCGATGTCGCAGTTCATGATGAGGCGGTCGTAGGCGATGACGGGAATCTTCGCCTCCTTCGCGGCCTTCACGGCACGGTTGAGAGCCTCGCCGTTGTGCGGCACGATGACGAGCACGTCGATGCCGCGGCTGATGAGCGCCTCGATGTCGCGCACCTGGCGGGTGTCGTCGCCATTTGCGGACTGCACAATCACCTTGCCGCCGAGCGACTCGACCTTGGCGGTAAACGTATCGCGGTCGCGCTGCCAACGCTCCTCCTTGAGCGTGTCGAGGGAGAGGCCGATGACGGGCTTTTCCTTGGAGGCAAAACCCGTGGTCGCGCAGACGACGGCGAGGAGGCAGAGGCAGGGGAGGCGGAGTTTCATGACGGAAGGGGCGCAGATGGGGGATTTACAACCGCGAGGGAATCGTGAGGCTTGCGACCGAGTGACGCTCGACAACTCAAAACTGCACCCCTTCGCCGCCGCGGTCGCGTGGCGGGAACAGCAGCGCCAGGCCGGCCGCCGCGTCGTGCTCACCAACGGTGTCTTCGATCTGCTGCACACCGGCCACCTCTACTATCTGCAAAAGGCCCGCGCCCTCGGCGACGCGCTCGTCATCGCGCTCAACGCCGACGCCAGCGTGCGCGCACTCAAAGGCCCGACGCGCCCTGTGCAATCCGAGGAACAGCGCGCCTACGCGCTCGCCGCGCTCGCGTGCGTGGACGCCGTTTTTGTTTTTACCACGCCTCGCCTCGACGTGGAAATCCGCGCGCTGCGGCCGGATGTTTACACGAAGGCCGGCGACTACACCCTCGACAAACTCGACCCTGGCGAACGCGCCGCGCTCGAGGCCGTGGGCGCGCGCATCGAGTTCATGCCGTTCCTTCCCGGCTTCAGCACCACGCAACTCATCGCGCGGATCAAGGCGGCAGGGGAAATCTAGTCGAGCCATGCGTGTCGTCCTCCTCGGTTCCGGCCGCGGCTCCAATGCCGTTGCGATTCTCGAAGCCCAACAGAAGGGAAAACTCGGGCGCGCGCGCGTCGTGCAGATTTTTTCCGACAATGCCGACGCCGGTATCCTCGCGCTTGGGTCTCGGTTTGGGGTGCCGGCAACGTGGCTCGACGCCGCGCCGTTCAAGACGAAACTCGATGCCGAGGGCGAGCAGCGCTACATCGCGGCCATCTCCGCGTGTGCACCGGACCTGATCGTGCTCGCGGGTTTCATGCGCGTGATCAAGCCGCCTTTTCTCGCGGCGTTTGCCGGTAAGATCATCAACCTGCATCCGAGCCTGCTCCCGAGTTTCCCGGGGCTCGACGGGATCGGACAGGCGTGGCGGCGCGGCGTGAAAATCACCGGTTGCACCGTGCACGGCGTGACCGCCGAGGTCGACGGCGGTCCGATCATCGATCAGGCGGCCGTGCGCATCGAGGCGGGTGACACACTGGAAACACTCGCGGAAAAAATCCACGCGGCCGAGCACGCGTTGCTGCCCGCGGTGATCGCGAGGCTGAGCTAAGGGTGCGCTTAATCCACCATGGCCGAACTTCCGCGGATTCTCGTCGTCGAGGATGAACCCGCGATTGCGGACACGCTCCTCTACGCACTGCGCACCGAGGGCTTCGCCCCGGAATGGTGCGCGACCGGGCGTGCCGGGCTCGCGGCGCTCGCGGCGAAATCGTTTGCGCTCGTCGTGCTCGATGTGGGTTTGCCCGACGGCACGGGCTTCGAGGTATGCAGGACGATCCGCAAGGCTTCGGCCGTGCCCGTGATTTTCCTGACGGCGCGCAACACCGAGCTCGACCGCGTGCTCGGCCTGGAACTCGGCGGCGATGATTATCTCGTGAAACCGTTTAGTCCGCGCGAACTCACGGCGCGCGTGAAGGCGATTCTCCGCCGCACCAACGGCGGGAGCGCGCCGCCGCCCGCTTTGGTTACGACCGCCGCGGCCGCGGTCAGGCCGGCTTCAGTTTCAGATCTAAGCGGCGCAAACGAATTTATCGTCGACGACGAAGGGTGTGCGATCTGTTACCGCGGCGCGGCGCTGGAGCTGACGCGCTACGAATTTCGGTTGCTCAAGGCGCTGGTGGCAAAACCGGGCCGCGTATTTTCGCGCGATCAATTGATGACCGCGGCGTGGGAAGATCCCGGCGCGAGCCTCGACCGCACGGTTGATGCGCACATCAAGACCCTGCGCGCGAAGCTCCGCGCGATCGCGCCGGAGGACGATCCGATTCAGACGCACCGCGGGCTCGGTTATTCGCTGCGCGCGGTGCGTTGAGCCCTCGTGAAAATCCGCACCGCGATCTTCGGCGTGTATGTGTCGGCCTCGGCGGTGGGTTTCATTTTGATGATGGCCCTCGTGCTCCGCGACGTGCGGCTGCGCTACGTGGAGTCGATGCGGCGCACGCTCGCCGACACGGCGGCGTTTCTCGGGGCCTCGGTGATGCAGGACATTCCGGCGGACGACTCGTGGCCGCGGAAGCTCGCCACGCTCCCGCCCAACGCCGACCTGCTCCGCGTTTTTGCCTGCGATCGTGCGGGGCGGGTGATGTTCGATTCGGCGCGTGGTGCTGACACGGGGAAAATCTACGCGCTGACGGTGCGGCCAGCAGGAGACGTGGCCGGCCGCGTGGCGGATGCGGGCGAGATCTCAGAAGTCGAAAACGGCGAGCTGCGCGTGGCCGCGCCGGTGCGTCGTGGTGGCGAGTTGATCGGATGGGTGGGCGTGGGCCGGCCGCTCTCCACTGTGGTCGAGGCGGTGACGCGGGCGCGCTGGCGGCTCGTGTGGTCGCTCGGCGCGATTGCCGCGGTGATGGTCGCGGCGGGCTGGTGGATTTCCTCAAAGATCACGCATTCGATCGAGCGACTGACGGACTACGCGCTGGCGGTGCGCGACGGGAAAAATGTTTCCCCGCCGGCCTCGCGCGCGAGCGAAGTTGCGGCCCTGGCGCGGGCGTTTGAGGAGATGCGCGTGGCTTTGGAAGGAAAGGCTTACGTTGAACGCTACACGCAGGCGCTGGCGCATGAGTTCAAGGCACCGCTCTCGGCGATTCGCGGCGCTGCCGAGCTGCTCGCCGAGAACCCGCCGGAGCCCGAGCGCGCAAAATTTATCGCCAACCTCCGCGCCGAATCGGAACGGCTGCGGCTCATCGTCGATCGGTTGCTGGAGCTGGCGGCGCTTGAGTCGCGTCGCGCGGGCACGGCGATGACCGTGGTCGAGCTGATGGGAGTGGTGTGTGAAGTGCAGGCCGCGGCCGCTGGAACTGCGGCCGGGCGAACAATCCGAGTTGATGGCACGGCCGTGACCGAGGCACGCGTGCGCGGCGAGCGCTTCCTGATCGCGCAAGCACTGGGCAATCTGGTGCAGAACGCGCTGGAATTTTCGCCCGCCGCCGGCGAAGTCAGGGTCGCGTTGCGCATCGAGCTGGGCCGCGCGCTCGTGATTGTGGAGGATCACGGGCCGGGCGTGCCGGACTTCGCCCGGGAGCGGGTTTTCGAGCGTTTCTACTCGCTGCCGCGGCCCGACACCGGCCGCAAAAGCAGCGGTCTCGGCCTGAGCATTGTGCGCGAGATCGCGCGCCTGCACGGCGGCGAGGTGACGCTGGCGAACCGCACGGGCGGCGGCGCCCGCGCGGTGTTTTCGCTCCCGCTGGCATAAGGCTTCATCGCGAATTCACGCTGGCTTCATCGTGGGTTCATGCGGGCACGGCACGATGCGGGGCCATGGAACCTCCGCCTGTCCTTCCCGCTCGTGCGCGTATTGGCCGTCGCAACGCGGTCACGCTCAAACTTCTCTTCATCGCTGGCCTCGTGCTGCTCCTGCACGTGCCGCTGCATCTTTTGAACGGCTTGCAGGAGGAGCGGGCCAAGAGCCACGCGCGGGCGATGCCGCGTTTCATCGTTGAGGCAGCACCGGGAAGGGAAGTTGCGGTGCATCCTGTTTTCGAAGCCTATCGCACAGTGGGGCGCGCGCAAAAATACGCGCTCCTTGTGCTCTCGCTCGTCTTCACTGCGTTCTTTCTTTTCGAAATGCTAAGCGGCCTGCGGCTGCACGCGGCGCAATACGGGCTCGTGGGTGCGGCGCTCTTCCTCTTCTACCTCGCCCTGCTCGCACTCGGCGAAGTGTGGCGGCCGGGTCAGGCCTACGCGACGGCGGCGGTGGCCTCGTCGGGCCTCATCGTCTGCTACAGCGCGGCGATTCTACGGAGTTGGGCGCGCGCGGGTCTGATCGCGGCGCTGCTGGGGGGCGTCCACAGCGTGTTGTTCGTCGTGCTGCGCATGGAGGACTTTGCGTTGCTCGCGGGGACGGCGGCGTTGTTCGTCGCGCTGGCGGTGGTGATGTTCTTCACGCGCCACGTCGACTGGCACGACCAGGAAACCGGCGCGACCGCGAACCCGGAGGTGGCACGATGAAACCGAAACGTCTCCCTCGTCTCTGGTGTGCGCTGCAAGGCCTGCTCCCGCTCGACGCGTGCCTCGCGGCCCAACGCGGGGAGCTGGCGTGGCCGGAATCTGCGACGGAAGCAGATATAGCGGCGACCAATCGTCGGCGACGTGACGTTAGTCACCCTCGTCCAAAGCAACAGCGCGAACGCGTATGATTTCGCGGCCGGGCAACGACCACTTTGGTCCGCTTCTACGCGGCGACATTGATGTGATTGCAGCGTGGATTTCGCGTTGGAGCGCCGGCCACACTGCGCGGCAAGTGTTCGTGATCATTTTCGGTGCCGGGGCGTTTGGTGCGGCGATGGGGAGTTGGCGCGCGCCGGAGCAGGCGGTGTGGTCGGCGATCAAGTTGCCGTTCGTGTTCGTTGCAACGGCGGCGGGAAATGCACTGCTCAACGCGATGCTCGCGCCACTGCTCGGCATCAATTTGACGATCCGGGAATCGTTCGCGGCGGTGCTGATGAGTTTTGCGCTCGCGGCGGTGATTCTCGGCGCGTTCAGCCCGATCATGGTTTTTCTCGTATGGAATCTGCCGGTGTCGGAGCCGGGCGTGCCGGTGGCAGCGGCGGCGCGGAGCGTGATGCTGCTAACGCTGATCGCGGTCATCGCGTTTGCGGGCGTGACGGCGAATGTGCGGCTGCTGCATCTTCTGCGGCGACTCGGTGGTGGTGTGAGCGCGGCGCGACGTCTCTTGTTTGCGTGGCTCGCGGTCAATCTACTGCTCGGCACGCAGGTTTCCTGGATCGCGCGGCCGTTTATCGGGCGGGTTGACGTGCCGGTCACATTTCTCGAAGCGCACCCGCTGGAAGGGAATTTCTTTGAAGAAACCGGCCGCACCGCGGCGGAACTCTGGCGACATTTTTTCCCATGAACGAGAACGATCCCAACTCCCCTCCTCCAATTCCCGCGACGGGCGTGATTCCGCCGAACAGTCCCGAGCCGGAAGCGTTCCGATATCCCGGCGGGCACCATATGGGTGACATGGAAGCCGATTTCTCGCCGGGTGTCGCGACGCCTAGGGAAGCGCTGCCGCTTGGCACCGCTCCGGATGATCGGGAACTGATTCATGGCGTCGCGGGTGTGGTCGAGGCGCTGCTCCGTTGCCCGCGCCGCGTGATGTTTCATCTCCGGGGCGAAACGCGTGGTCGGGTCACGGGGTGGTTGCTGCTCGCGGCCGTGGGCTTGATAGCGGCCTACGGTGTGATTGTAGGAAGCTTTTCCGGCGGTGATCAATGGTGGGCGGCACCGCTGAAAATCACGGTAGGCATGGTGGCGGCTGCGGCGATTTGTCTGCCTAGTCTTTATGTGTTTGCGAGCCTGAGTGGATCGCGTGCGCAGTTGGGGGATTTGGCGGGTGTGTTGTGCGGGCTGATTGCACTCATCGGTATTTTGTTGATCGGCTTTGCGCCGGTGGCGTGGCTCTTTTCGCAGTCGACGAATTCGCTCGTCGTGATGGGCTGCCTGCATCTGGCGTTCTGGGGTGTCGCGGTGAGGTTTGGCCTGCGATTTTTGAGCGAAGCAGTCACCCATTTCGACGTGCGCTCAGGCAGTGGACTGTGGACGTGGGGAATTATTTTCATCCTCGTGTCGTTGCAGATGACGACGGCGCTCCGTCCCCTGATCGGCACTGCGCCGACGTTGCTGCCGACGGAAAAGAAATTCTTTACGGCGCATTGGAGCGATTCGTTCAACGCGCCCCGGCGCTGACCGGTTTCTCGGGCAATTCACTTGCTCGCGGAGTTGTCGGCGCGGAGCTTGGTGCGCATGGCATTGTGTGAAATCAAGGTGGAGGTCGCCGCGACCGGGGCGGATGCGGCCGACGACGTGCTGCTCGAACGTGGGCTCGAAAATTGGAGCGTGCTCGAGGATGTGATTGTAAAACGTGCGTGGCTCGTGGGAATTTTTTCGGATGAAGATGAGGCGGCGAGGAGTTGGGCGGTGGTCACGCCGTTACTCGCGGAGGCGGGCGTGGCGCTCGTGGGCGAGGCGGTGCGGCGGGCGATGGGCGATGCGGATTGGCGCGATAGCTACAAGGCGCACTTTCACGCTTGGCAGTTTGGGCGGTTGCATTGGGTGCCGGTGTGGGAGCGGGAGAAATTTTCGCTGCCGCCGGGCCATGCCGTGCTGTGGCTCGATCCGGGGCTCGCGTTTGGGACGGGCAATCATGAGACGACGCGGCTGTGTGTGGAGCGGCTCGTGGGGATTGCGGAAACCGGGTTGCGGAAACCTGAGACGATGCGCGTCGTGGACGCGGGGTGCGGG
>JANXSC010000236.1 GCA_025352845.1 Opitutaceae bacterium | reverse complement strand
CAGCGGCATCAACGTCGGCCTCAACGCCTCGCTCGGCTTCATCATCGCGAGCGGCACGATCGCCGGTGCGTGGGAAGGCGCGCTGCACGGCCTGCCCGCGCTCGCGTTTTCGCAGGACCTCACCGCCGAGATCTACGAACGGCTCAAGGCCGCGGGCGACGTGCCCGACCCCACGTTACACGCGATCTTGAAAATCTCCGCGCGGCACGCCGCACGGCTCGCACTTGACCTCACCACCGCCACGCTCCCGCGGAGCTTCCTTGTCCATAATGTGAATTTCCCGCTGCCATGCCACGCGCACAGCGAGGTCCGCCGCACCGTGCCCGCCTGCGTCGTCGTGCCCGGCCTCTTCAGCCCAGCCGGCGACGACGGCACGCACCGCCTCATCTTTCGTCTTGGCGACGATCTGTCGCCGCCCGAACCGCTGACCGATCGCGCCGCGCTCACCGCCGGCTTCATCAGCCACACGGTGCTCGACTACAAAAAACTGGGCGGCCTTTAGCCTGTGCCGGCTTTCGTCACCGCTGCAGCGCACGAGATTGTTCTTGCGCCACGCCGGGTCTTGCGTCCCAATTTTTTCTCGCCAGTCCGGTCAGTGTCCAGATGCACGGTGGTTATCGTGATTTGAGTCCGACAGTGAGACAGCGCAGTGGCAGCAATCAGCGACGGTAATTTTGCCGTTAGCAGCGAAGTTTGTTCGCGGGCGCATCTGCGTCCGCCCGTTCGGCCCGCCAGCGCGAGTGCAGTGGAGTTGTTCAACCTTCAACCGACCCGCCAGAAGCCCGGAGGAATTCCCATGAAAAAACTCTCGACCCTGCTTTCCCAACGCCCGGATCTGCTCCGGCAGGCCCGCCTCGCCAACCTCGCGTTTGCCTACGAAACGCTCGCCGCCTGCGCCGAACGCATCGCCCGCGCCCACCTCACCGGTAGCGTCACCCTCAGCGCCGCCGATCCCGACGCCGGTCGCTACTGCGCCACGCTCGTCGCCCTCGACGGCAGCCAGTCGGTCATCGAGGAACACTTCACCGACGAAGCCCTCATGGACCTCGCCGACGTGGTCGCGCTGGTCCGTGGCCACCCGACGGAGGAGGTGACGTTTCGTATCGAGGAACTCGCGGAGATTTTCCTCGCGCCGCTGCGCATCGAGCTGGAACGCGAAGGCGTCGCGATTGACCCAACCGCCGCGCGCAACGACATCACACGCTAGCGCGGCTTCCCATTTGACGATCATGGTCCGGGCGGATTCTTTCCGCGCAACCCATGAATTCACTCAAGCTCCCCCTGCTGCTCGTCGCAATCGCCAGCGCGGCGTTTGCCGCCACGCCTCCGCGCACCTTCCCCTACCCCTACGAAAAGCACACGCTGCCCAACGGTCTCACCGCTCTCCTCATCCCCATGGAGAGCCCCGGCATCGTGGCCTACTACTCCGTCGTTCGCACCGGCAGCCGCGACGAGGTCGAGCCGGGCAAGTCCGGCTTCGCCCATTTCTTCGAGCACATGATGTTTCGCGGCACGAAGAAATACCCGCAGGCCGCCTACGAGGCCACCGTCACCAAGCTCGGCGCGAGCACCAACGCCTACACGACCGACGACCACACCGCCTACCACCTGAAATTCGCGAAGGACGATCTGGAGCAGGTGATCGATATCGAGAGCGACCGTTTTCAAAATCTCTCCTTCAGCCTGCCCGTTTTCCAGACTGAGGCTGGCGCCGTTTACGGCGAATACCGCAAGAACATCACCAGCCCCTTCGCGCTCCTGAACGAAAAGATCCAAGACCTCGCCTACGACGTCCACACCTACAAGCACACGACCATCGGCTTCGAGCGCGACATCATGGTCATGGCCGGCCAGTTCGACTACAGCCTCTCGTTCTTCAAGCGCTTCTACCGCCCGGAAAATGTCGTGCTCGTCATCGCCGGCGACTTCGATCCGAAGGCGACGCTCGCGCTCATCAAAAAATATTACGGCCCGTGGGCCCGCGGCTTCACCGCGCCTGCCGTCGAACCGGAGCCGCCGCAGACCGCCGAGCGCAGCGCGGAAATTTCTTACCCGGGAAAAACGCTGCCGATCCTCGCCGTCGCCTACAAGGGCGACGCCTTCGATCCGAAGAACAAGGACTACGTCGCGGCGCTGCTCCTCGGCGATCTGGCGTTTGGCGAGACGAGCGAGCTTCGGAAGCGCCTCGTGCTCCGCGAGCAGAAAGTCCAGACGCTCGGCGCCAGCATCCCGCTCAATCGCGATCAGCCGCTTTTCCAAATCTTCGCGATGATCAAAAAACCCGAGGACATCGCCACCGTGCGCGACGAAATCTACCGCACGCTCGAACAATTCAAGACCACGCCCGTCGACGCCGCCCGCCTTCGCGATCTCAAGCGGCGCAACAAATACAGTTTCCTCATGGGCCTCGACACGCCGGGCGCCGTCGCTGCCGCGCTCGCGCGTTTCGTTTCGCTCACGGGCGACATCGACATCGTCGATCAACTCTACGCCGCGGGCGACGAAGTGACCGCCGAAGACATCATGCGCGCCGCGAAAAAATATTTCGTGCCCGAGCGACGCACCGTCGTGGTGCTGAAAGGAGGCCAGTCATGAGCCGCCTCATTTCCTCACTCGCCGCCGTTATTTGCCTGAGCACAGCTGCGCTACCGGCCGCCACGTCACGTGACGCCAACGACCCCGTCCTCCTTCCGGTCACGAAAGACCCGACCGTGTCGTTCAGCCTCTGGTTCAAAGTCGGCGCGCAAAACGATCCCGCCGGCAAGGAGGGCCTCGCCGCGCTCACCGCCGCGATGCTCACCGAGGCGTCGACCAAAACCCACAGCTACGACGAGATCCTCGACAAGCTCTACCCGCTCGCCTCGTCCTACGGCGCCGCGCCGTCGATGGAAATGACGGTCGTCAACGGTCGCACGCACACCGACAACCTCGCGGATTTTTATCCGCTGCTGATCGACGCCGTAATCGCCCCCGCCTTCAAGCCGGAGGATCTCGACCGCCTCAAGAGCCGCACGCTGAGCTTCCTCGAAAACACGCTGCGTTTCTCCAGCGACGAGGAACTCGGCAAGGCTGTCCTCTACAACGAAATCTTCGCCGGCACGCCCTATGGCCACATCGTCACCGGCACCGTCGACAGCGTGAAGAGCATCACGGTCGACGACGTGCGGAGTTTCTACGCGAAACACTTCACGCGCGACAACGTCGTCATCGGCCTCGCCGGTGGCTATCAGAAATCGCTCCTCGAAAAACTCCAGCTCGACGTGCGCCGCCTCCCCTCCGGCGCGCCCGCCGCCGTCCTCGCACCGCAACCCAAACCACTCGACGGCATGAGCGTCATGCTCGTCGAGAAACCCGCCACCTCCACCGCGATCAGTCTCGGTTTTCCCATCGGCGTAGTGCGCGGCTCGAAGGAGTGGTATGCGCTCGCCATCGCCAGCTCATGGCTCGGCGAGCACCGCAATTCCAGCGGCCGGCTCTACCAGACCATCCGCGAGCGCCGCGGCCTGAACTACGGCGACTACGCCTACATCGAACACTACCCCAACGGCGGCGTGCGCCAGCTCCCGCCGCAAAACGTCGCGCGCCGCCAGCATCTTTTCGAAATCTGGATTCGCCCTGTGCCGAATGAGGCGCGACATTTCGCGCTCCGCGCCGCGCTCCGCGAGGTCGATGAGTTGGTTCAGCGCGGCCTCTCCGCCGAGGATTTCGCCTCGCGTCGCGCCTTTCTGAAAAACTACGTGCTCCACTACGCCTCCACCACTGGCGAGCGCCTCGCCTACGCGATCGACGATGCGTTTTACGGACTCGACGAACCGCACCTCGCGAAATTCCGCCGCATGATGGACGAACTCACGCTCGCCGACGTAAACGCCGCGATCAAAAAACACTGGCAACTCGCCAACGTGAAGATCGTCGCCATCACACCCGACGCCGACGCCTTCGCGACCGCGCTCGCCACCGACGCCCCGAGCCCGATCACCTACGCCTCGCCCAAGCCCGCCGTGATCGTCGAGGAGGACAAACTCATCTCCACCTATCCGTTGAAAATCAAACGCGAGAACGTGAAGATCGTGCCCGTCGCAGAGCTCTTCGTGAAGTAGGGCACCGGCCGACCGGCGTAGCGCGGTGCTTCAGCCCGCGTTCGAAAACGTGCGGCATTCACAGCACGGGCTAAAGCATCGCGCTACCTCCGATCCCGTCGACGAACGGAGCGGCGGTTTCCCAACCGCCGTCATGCCAAGCCGGGCGCTTGGGAAAGCGCCCCTCCGTTGGTCGCGACACGCTATCGACACACGGCGTCTGTATCGTTTCGTTGTCGGCCCCCCTCTATCCGCATGCACCGCCGCTCCTTCCTCACCGGCCTCGCGGCCGCATCCGCCGCATCCGCCGCACTCACCGCCCGTCCGCTCTTCGCCGCCAGCGCCAAATCCGCCGGGCTCAAAATCGGCCTTGGCTACGACAACTTCGCCGTGCGCGCGATGCAGTGGAAGGCCCCCGCGCTCATCGCCTACGCCGCGCAGCTCAAGTGCGACTCGCTCCTCATCTCCGACCTCGACGCCTACGAGAGCCTCGACGACGCCGCGCTCCGCACCGTGCGCGCGCAGGCCGAGGCCGCGGGCGTGCAGCTCTACGCGGGCAGCTGGAGCATTTGCCCGACATCGAAATCGTTTCGCCCCAACCGCGGCACCGCCGAGGAGCATCTCCGCCTCGGCCTGCGCGTCGCGAAGGCGCTCGGCTCGCCCGTCTTTCGCGTCGTGCTCGGCAGTGCCGAGGATCGCAAAACCGAAGGCGGCATCCGCGCGCGTATGGCCGACACCGTCGCCGTGATGAAAGCCTGCCGCACCCAGGCCCTCGACCTCGGCGTGAAGATCGCAATCGAAAACCACGCCGGCGACATGCACTCGTGGGAGTGCCGCGAACTCATCGAGACCGCCGGGACCGACTTCGTCGGCTGCAATATCGACTCCGGCAACGCCGCCTGGACCCTCGAGGATCCGATGGATGTGCTCGAGACGCTCGGCCCCGTCACGATCTGCTCCAGCCTGCGCGACGACATGATTTGGGAAACACCCGACGGCGCCGCCGTGCAGTGGACCGCCGCCGGTGACGGATTGATCGATTGGAAAGCCTACACCGCCCGCTGGGCCCAGCTCTGCCCCAAGGTCCCGATCATGATCGAAACGATCTCGGGCGGCCCGCGCGAATTCAAATACAAGCAGCCCGATTTCTGGAAATTCTACGACCAGCGCCCTGAGAAACTCGCGAAGTTCGAAGCCCTCGCCAAGCGCGGCAAAAAAATTCCACCCGCCTTCACCCCACCCGCCGACCCGAAGGAGCGCACGCTCGCCACACAAAATTTCCAGAAGGCCGACCTCGAAAAATCCCTCGCCTACCTCCGCAAAGAAATCGGCCTCGGACAGAAAACCTGAGAAACCACGAATGCACACTAATCGACACTAATGGCCGAGAAGTCCGGGTATGAATTAGTGCCCATTAGTGTTCATTAGTGGTCCAAAAAAATCCCCCATGAACCGCCGCTCCTTCCTCCATACTTCCGCCGCCGCGACCACGCTCGCCGCGCTGCCGTTCTCCATCCGCGCCCAGGAAAAATCCGGCGGCCGCAAATTCCGCACCG
>JANXSC010000214.1 GCA_025352845.1 Opitutaceae bacterium | reverse complement strand
ATTCCTCCGCGTTCTCCGCGCCTCCGCGTGAGGAAAAATCCGCGACCACCCCATGACCGAAATCCCCGCCACCTACTTCGACGGCCGCACCTCGCAGCCGCACGCGGTCACGCTGCGGTGGCACGCGTTCGACGACATGCTCGAGATCGCCGGCGAGGGCATCGCGGCGCGCCATGCCAAGCGCGACGTGACCATCGAGTCGCGGCTCGGGCGTGGCCCCCGCTTCATCCGCTTCGCCGACGGCGGCCGCTGCGAGGTCGCCGACAACGAGGCGCTCGACGCCGTGATCGCCACGTGGGCGCCACAGCGCGCGGCCTCGTGGCTGCATCGCATCGAGACGAGCTGGCGGCACGTGCTCGTCGCCACCGTCGTGCTCGTCGCGTTCGGCTGGGCGGCGATTCACTTCGGCCTGCCCTGGGCGGCGCGCAAGATCGCGTTTCTCCTGCCCGCCAACATCACGCGTATCCTTGGCGATCAGACGCTCGCCGCGCTTGATCAATCCGTGCTGCAACCGACCACGCTCACCCACGAGCGGCAGCTCGCGTTGCAGGCGAAGTTTGATCGCTTCCTCGCCGTGACCGGCGATGCGACGCCCGCCGCGATCGAGTTTCGCGCCATGAAAAGCGCCGGGGCCAACGCCTTCGCGCTCCCCTCCGGCGTCATCGTGCTCACCGACGAACTCATTTTCCTCGCCGAAGACGACAACGAGATTCTCGCCGTGCTCGCGCACGAGTGCGGGCACCTCGCGCAACGCCACGCGCTGCGCAGCGTGCTGCAAAATTCCGCGGTGTTCGTGCTCGTGGCGCTGATGACGGGCGACGTGTCGTCGGCCACGGCGGTCGGCAGCGCGCTGCCCGCGTATCTGTTGCAGAGCAAATTTTCCCGCGAGTTCGAGCGCGAGGCCGACGCCCACGCCGTCAGTGTGCTCCGCCGCGCCGACCTCGATCCCGCGCTCCTCGCGACGATGCTGGAGCGGCTCACGAAGAGCCACGGCGGCGCGAGCAATTCGAAAATTGTCGACTACCTCGGCAGCCACCCGCCGACGCCCGAGCGCATCGAGGCCATCACGGGGGAAAAACCGGACGCGCCG
Source organism: Opitutaceae bacterium (assembly GCA_025352845.1). Lineage (GTDB taxonomy): Bacteria > Verrucomicrobiota > Verrucomicrobiia > Opitutales > Opitutaceae > ER46. The sequence continues at coordinate 1,787 of JANXSC010000214.1, read as the reverse complement.
TAGGCGAATCGAACTTCGGGCGGGCACTGCCTCGCGTAGCGAGGCTCGAACATAGCCGTGGGCCTTGGCCCACGGATTCATCGCAATCCAACGTGGCGTCGCGTCGCGACGCCTGAGGGCTGGCCACTCAAGCGTCGCTGACGCGACGCATCCATCCTGCATGCTTCGTTCCGTGGCTTGAAAGCCACGGCTATTTTCATCCGGTCGCTCCGCGACCAGCGGATTATGTCTGACGCCGCCATCGTTGACGTGCCGCGGGCCGGAGTATTCGGTTGCCCGCATGTTCACCATCTTGGGCGGAGACGGAAAGGAATACGGCCCGGCGAGCGCCGAGCAGATTCGCGGCTGGATCAAGGCGGGGCGCGCCAATCTCGACACGAAAGTCAGGGCAGTCGGCACCGAGGAGTGGCGTCGGCTCGGCGACATCGCGGAGTTTGCCGCCCCGGCGGATATTCCTCCCGTGATGTCGCCGGCGGCGGCCTCCGCCACCTTCATCGCGACCGCCCCAGCCAGCGCCACCGCCTCTGCTCCGGCTGCGGCGCGGGCGGAACAAGGTCAGCGGCTGCTCGCCCGCGTCATCGACTGGATTATCGAAATGATCTGCGTGATTCCCGGCGCGATCATCCTTGGCACCGAATTCATCAAGTTCGCCAAGACGCTCAGCCAGGGACAAGAGCCGGATTTTTCGCAGCTCGATCTTCCCCGGCTGATTCTGGGCGGCTCGGTGCTCATGGTCGTGTGGCTCGCATTGCTGGTCGTGCAAGTGTGGATGTTGAGCACCCGGGGCCAGACGATCGGGAAGCGCATCGTGGGGATCAAAGTGGTGAAGGCCGACGGGAGCCCCGCTGGATTCGTCAACGGCTGGCTGATGCGCGAACTCCTCATCACCGCAATCGGCATCGCCACCTCCATGATTCCCTTCATCGGGCCTATTCTCCTGCGCCCGGCCTTTCATCTGGTCGATTGGTGCATGATTTTTGGCGACGAGCAGCTCTGCCTCCACGACAAGATCGCCGGCACCAAAGTCGTGAAGGCGTGAGATTTTTTCCGTGAAAACGTTACGCCAATTCCTGCCGCCGCTGATCGCGACGCTCGCGGTTTCACCCGCCATGCCCGCCCAAGCAAAACTCGACGAACAAATGCGCGCCGCGATCGCGCGCGGGGATGTGCCGGGCGTCGTCGTCATGGCGGCGGACCGTAACGGCGTGATTTATCGCGGCGCGTTTGGGCTGGCCGAGGCGGCCGCGGGCCGCGCGATGACGGCCGATGCGATCTTCAGCATCGCGTCGATGACAAAGGCCGTGACCTCCGTCGCCGCGATGCAGCTCATCGAGGCCGGCAAACTTTCCCTCGAAGATCGCGCGGAAAAACATCTGCCGGAGCTCGCGCACCCGATGGTCTTCACATCGTTCGATGCGGCCACGGGCGACTACACACTCCGGCCCGCCGCCTCCGCGATCACAGTGCGGCAGTTGTTCACGCACACCTCGGGGCTCGGCTACGGATTCACGAGCGCCGTGCTGAACAAGTTCAAGCCGCGCGCAGGCGAGACCCAGACCGCCGGTCCGCTCCTCTTCGATCCGGGCACGCAGTGGACTTACGGGACGAACACCGATATGCTCGGCAAGATCGTCGAAAAAATATCCGGCGAAAATCTCGAGCAGTATTTTCGCGCGCACATCCTCGCGCCGCTCGGGATGCACGACACCGCCTACAATCTCCCGCCGGAGAAACACGCGCGGATCGTGAACGTCCACCGGCGCAACACCGCCGGCGCGCTCGTCGAG
>JANXSC010000079.1 GCA_025352845.1 Opitutaceae bacterium | reverse complement strand
GGTTTTCTTGAACGGGAAATCGCGCGTGTAGCTCGTGCCGTCGGCGTCGAGGATAGGGTAGAGGCAAGGCTTGGGCCAGCCGACGTGAATGTAGTCGGAGAAGTGCCGGCCGCCGATTTCGATGCGGACGCGATCGGGTTGGCGGCTGAAAGTGACCTCGGGAGCGGGGGCGGCAGAGCAGAGGAATGGGACCAATGCGAGGACGGCGAAGGATGCGCGCATGGGATCGGTGGTCACGCCATGCCGCTGGCGCGGAGGATGGTCTCGGCAACGTGCAGTTCCTCGTCGAGCGAAACGGTGAGGAATTTTTCACCGCGCACGGTCGCGGCGAGTTCGACGAAGTCGTCGACGTAACGCTGGTAGGCGGCGAGCGGCACTTCCTGTGGGCCTTTCTTGTAGGGGCCGGCGGCAGTGGCGAGGTCGAGCATGAGCTTGCCGGGCTCGATCGGTGTAAGCGTCGCGGTGCCGTTGGTCCCGAGGACTTCGAAGGAGCGCTGCGGCGTGGCGCCGGCTTGGAGCGCGGTGTTGAAGAGCACGGCGCGCGCGCGCGCGTAGTCGAGCACGGCGAGGTTGTTGTCGCGCAGGGCGTCGTCAAACTTGCCATGGCGCGCAAGGAAGGGTGTGATGGTTTTCGGTTTTCCGAGCAGCCGCACCGTGGCGTCGATCAGATGCGAGCCGAGCTCGAACATGGAGCCGCCGGGAAACTCCGCCCAGTCCTTGCGACGATCGGGCGGGAGGTAGTTGGAGACGAAGCCGCGGACGAGGTATATTTCCCCCAACCAGCCAGCCCGTGCGGCTTCGAAGATGGCGCGGAACCCGGGATGATAGCGCCACATGAAGCCGACTTGAACGAGGAGTTTCCTTTCGCGCGCGAGCGCGACAATGGCGTGCATGTCGGCGAGTTTGGCGACCGGCGTTTTTTCGAGGTGAAGATGCTTGCCAGCGCGGAGCGCGAGCAACGCGTGCGCGGCGTGGTCGCGAATTTCAGATTCGACGGCGACGACGCAGGCGCGGGCGAAGAGCTCGTCCTGCGAGATCATCTTCGCGCCAAGCTTTTCGCAGATTTGCCGCCCGGCGGGCGTGGGATCGCAGGCGCCGACAAATTCCCAGTCCGGGGACTTAAGGGCGAGGTCGAGCTTGGCGGCGCCGTGCGAGTAGGTGACGCCCAGGAAGCCGATGGGGATGCGCACGGGTGCGGTGGCGGTGGCAGCGCAGACGAAGCGCGGGAGAGCGGCCGCGGTGGCGGCGAGCGCGGAAGCAGAAACGAAGCGGCGGCGGTTCATACCTTGAAAAGTTTGCGCGCGTTGCCCGAGAGAATCTTGGCCTCCGTGGCGGCGGGAAGTTTCAGGCTGAGGAAGGGATCGAGAATTTCCTTCGGCTGCACCCACGGATGGTCGCTGGAGAAAAGCAGTTTGTCGGGGCCGCTGAAATCGAGGGCGAAGCGCATCGCTTCCGGCAACGGCGAGACGATGTCCATGTAGATAGAGCGGACGTAGTCGCTGGGCTTGCGTTGGAGATTTTGCGGGCCGCGTTTGAGGACGGTGATCTGGTGATCGAGGCGGCCGACGATGTAGGGCAACGTGCCGCCCAAGTGTGGGCATACGAGCTTCAGTTTGGGAAACTCGTCGAGGAGGCCCGACATGATCAGGCGCGTCAGCGCGATCGTATTGTCGAACATGTTGCCCAGCGTGCTCGTCAGCTCGTAGGCCTTCACCAGCTCCATCGTGATCGGTTTCGCGGGATGGAGCAGCACGGGAAGATCGAGCTCGACGGCGCGGGCGAAGAGCGGGCGAAACTCGGGCTCGTCGGGAAACTTGCCCGCAAGATTCGTGTAGAGCAGCCAGCCTTTCATCCCGAGCTGCTTCACGCAGCGATCGAGTTCCGCGAGGGAGGCACGGACATCTTGCGTCGGCAGCACGCAGAGGCCGAAAAAGCGAGTCGGGTGCTTCCGCGCGAGGCCGGCAATGTAGTCGTTCTGAAGTTGCGCGATCGCAGGTCCGTCGGCACCGAACCACTCCGGGCCGGGGTCGTTGATACTGAGCGCGGTGAGCGAAATCCCGGCGGCATCCATCACCGCCAACTTGGCGGCGACGTCGGTGTAGAGCGGGGGAACTTTGCGGAGCCAGTCACCCATTTGGATGAACCGCGTGCCGTCACGGGTGAAGACCCGCGGATCGGTTTTCCGTTTTTCCATCAGCGTGAGCAGCTCGGGCACGAACAAATGACTCTGGCAATCGATATGTCCGGCGGTGGATCGCGACTGGGCGAGCGCCGGGACAGTCGTGGCCGCCGTGGTGGCGGCGAGAAATTCGCGGCGGGTCAGTTTCATGGTGAAGTCTTCATCAGCCATGCGACGAGCGCCGCGAGTTCCGGGGCAGACATCGCGCGGTCAAACGGAGGCATCGCGGACGTGGGCAGGGTTTCCTGGTTCACAATGTCGGCGCGAGTGACGGTGGCGGTCTGGTTGTCGGATTGGACCACCGTGAAGTTGCTCTGGCCCTCTTCGTGAATGCGTCCGGAAACGATTTTGCCGTTACGCAGCGTGTAGGTGTGGAGCGCAAACCCCTCGGCGATTTCGGCGCTCGGTTCGAGGATGGAGCGGATGACGCGTTCGACGTTGCCGCGCACGCCAAAGCCCGTGAGTTCGGGCCCAAACGCCCCACCCTCCGCGCCCACGCGGTGGCAGGCGATGCAACCCGCCGCGTGAAACACGGCGCGACCGCGGGACGCATCCGCGCGTGGGAGCGCGGCGGCGACTTGGGCGCCGGTCAGGGGCGCACCGGGCGGAGTCAACGTGATTCCTGCGGGCGGCGGCTCGGGAACGATCTTGCGATACAAGCCCACGGAGGTGGGGCCGACTTTCTGGCCGTTCACAAACAGCGCAGTCTTCAGCGTGGTCGTCTCGGTGAAATTGAGCGTCGCGCCTTCGCCACCCTTGGCAAACTTGGGTTCGGAGCCGTCTGTGGTAAAACGCACGACCGCCGGCTTGAGACCGGGCACGATTTTGACCCGCACGCGGTCGACGAAGTCGCCGGGCGGGGGCGAGATGTCGAGGAGCGGATTGCCGCTGCGCTTCGCCAGCCACAGTCCGGCGAGGCCGGCGGTGGCTGCGTCCGTGTCATTCACGTGGGACCGCACCGCAGACTCATCGAGGGCACCGCGGTCGAGCAGGGCGAGAAACGCCGCGCGGCGCACGCCGCCGCGGGAATCGCGGAGCTTGGCGCGAAGGACATCGGGCGTGCCGATGTCGCGGAGCGCGAGCCAGCCCGCGTAGAAGGAAACCCGGTCGGTCTCGGTCGCGACGGCGGCGCAAACGTCATCCAGCAACGCGGAACGGCGCGCTTGAGCAATGGCCTGGTAGGCGGCGAAACGAACGCGTGGTTCGAGATCACTCAGAGCGGTCGCAACAAACGGCGGTAGCGCAGTCGAGCGCTTCGATTCACGGAGGCGGTGCGCGACGATGCGCAACGACTGGATGCGAGCATTCGAGGAGAGCCTTGCGCCGGTCGTGGCTAACCACTCGTCGAGTGCAGGGTCTTCAAGCGCGAGTCGGCCGAGCGTCCACAGCGTCCACGTTTCCTGCGCGGTGGGCAGGTTTCGCGTCGTGGCGAGGGCGACGAGATCGCTGCGGATCGTCGCGGCGCGGCGGACGAGTTCGGCCGCGGCGTCGGTGCGATAAGCAGGAATGGACGCGCCGAGGTCGGCAGCCAGCTGGGCGAACGTCCATTTCGCGTGGGCTTGGGCGCGGTGAGCCGCGCTCGGCGGGCGCGGCGCATCGGACGCCGCGACGCGGAAGACGCGGCCTTCGTTGGTCTGGGCGCCGTTTTTGATCTCGGCGGCGGTGGAGACGCCCCAGCCGGTGAGGTAGAGCGCGCCGTCCGGGCCGTGCTCGATATCGACGGGGTTGAAAAGGGCGTCGCCAGCCCGGAGGAAAGGCTCCCACTTGCCGCCGGCGGGCTGGAGGAGCGCGCCGTCCCAGCGCGGACGGTAGGAGTAGGTGGTGCGATGCAGCCAGTCATTGATAAACCAAACGCCCCGCCATGCGGCCGGGAGCGCAGGCGAATCGGAAAAGACGATACCGGTGCCCGAGCCGGTGAACACCGGTCCGCTGATCGGCACGGTCGGCAGGTGATCCGCACCGGTCCAATGGCTGCTCCACTGATGCCCCCAGCCGAAATCGGCGCCGAAGAACGGCATGAAGATGCGGTCGCCATCGCTCTGGTCGTTGTCGGTGCCGAGCCAGTTGAATTCGGCGTCGAAGCCGATGTCCCACGGGTTGCGAAAGCCACGCGCGACAATTTCCAGTTTCGAACCATCGGGATCGGCGCGGAGGATGCCGCCTTTGCGACCCCAGTCGTCCTTCGGATCTTGGTAGGTCGCGCGGTAGGTATCGCGCGTGAAGGTGCGCGGGGCGGGAAAATCAGGTGCGCCGGGGAGCGTAGGTTGATCGAAGAGTTCGCGGAAGGGCTGCGGCGCGATGCGGCCGGGTTGGTTGAGGCCCTTGGAGTTACCCTTGCTCATGTAGAGCTTGCCGTCGGGCCCGAAGTTCAGGCCATGGAGCGCGTGCTCGATGTTGCCGAGGTCGGTGTAGAGCATGACGTATTCGTCCGCCACGTCGTCGCCGTCGAGGTCGCGGACAATGGTGAGGTCGGGGGAATTGGCGATGTAGAGATCGCGGCCGTGCCAGGCCAGGCCTTGAATGCAGTTGAGGCCGCGGGCGAAGGTTTTTGCTTTGTCGAAGACGCCGTCACCGTGGGTGTCGATGAGCATGACGACGGTGTCGCCGGGCGTGTCGGGCTTGGGGTTGCGGTATTGCGGTCCCTGGCCGACGAAGAGCCGGCCGCGCGAATCGAAAGCCATCGCGCAGGGGTTGCGCACCAGCGGCTCGCGGGCGACGAGTGTGACGGTGATGCCGGAAGGGGCGATGGGCAGCTCCTTTTTCGCGGCGTCGGCCGCGAGACCAAGCGGGCACAGCGCCGCGCATCCGACGAAGAGGGCAAATTGACGGACATTCATGGTGGAAAATTGGGGTCGGTTATTTTTTCAAGTCCTGCTGTGCGGTGTCGGGCGCCCACCAAATCGCGATGATCCCGAAACCGTAGATCAACGCGGCGGCGGTGCCGACGGCCGGATAGCTGCCATCCAGCGCACCGAAAACAGCTCCGGCGGCCAACACCCCGCCAGCGGTGGCGAAGCGGCCGACGTTGTAGGAAATGCCGCTGCCGGTGGCGCGCACGTGCGTCGGAAACAGCTCGGGCAGATAGAGCGGCAGCCAGCCGAAAAAGAGCGTGGCGACCAACCCCTGGGCAAAAACGATCGGCAGGAACGACGACCGCAGCGGCGCGGTGAGTTGAAACATCGCGATGGTCAGCACGAGTGAACCCACACTGATCAGAAAATAACTGAACCGACGACCGAGCAGGCTCGCGACCTGCGCACCAGCCAGACTGCCCAAAATGGCGCCAAACGCCCACCAGCCCTGCGTCAGGGCTTTGTAGTCCGTCTGCGTGGCGCCACCGATTTTGTCGGCCCACGGAATCATCCATTTGCTCGCCGCCCACGCGCCGATGAGCGGGATCGAGCCGAGCATGATACCGACAAGAGTGATTCGCAGCAGGGGCGGCCGGAAGAGGAGCCGGAGCGGAGCGGTCGGCTTATTCGCGCCGGGAGCGCCGCGCGACGCGAGCCACGTGCGCGACTCCGGTAAAAAGAAAATCACCGCCACACCGAGGATTGCCGGGGTGGCTGCGAAGTGGAAGAGCCAGCGCCACTCCTCCACGGTGACCGACCAAATTTGGGCGACTTGAGACAGAACGAGGATGCCGGTGTTGATCGCGGCCCCCATCAAACCGGCCACGGTGGGCCGAGCTTTGTCGGGCCACGATTCCGCGACCAGTGCGACGGCATTCGGCCACACCCCACCGACGCCCAGCCCCACGAGGAAACGCAGGACGAGCATCTGCTCCTGCGTGTGCACCCAGGCGCCTAGGCCCGCGAAGATGGAATAAAACAAGATGCTGACACCCATGGCGCGAGCGCGGCCGATGCGGTCGCCGAGGCTGCCGAGAAAAATGCCGCCAACCGCCGCGCCGAGCATCAACGCCGCCGTGAAGCGGGCAAACCAGTCGCCGCCGAGAGTCGCGGTGTAGTTTGCACCGAGGAGCGACTTGGAAACGGAGAGCGACGCAAGCGGCATGAGCCCCAACTCGAAGCCATCGAACAATAGGCCCCCGAATGCCGCTGCGAGCACGGCGAAACGGGCTCCACGTGAGAGCGGTGCGTTCAAGGGCCGGCCTCTTTCTTGGTGAGGCCACGCAAGACCTGCACGAGCGCGCTGTTGTCGAGGGCGCCCAAGCCCGCCGCTTCCGCTTCCTCCAAAATCGCGCGGTGGGCCGCGCTCAACGGCATCGGGAGATCGGCCTGCGCGCCGAGTTCGAGGATGAGACGCACGTCCTTGAGGTGCTGCGACAGCCGCGCTTCGGGAGTGAAATCGCTGTTCAGCATTTTCTCACCCTTGCGGTCCATGATGCGGGAATAGGCCGGACCCGCGCGCATGATCGCGAGGGCCTGCGCGGCGTCGAGCCCCAGGCCCTCGGCGAGTGCGATTCCCTCGGCGAGCGCCGCGCGGTTGAGGCCGAGCACGGCGTTGGTCACGAGCTTCATCTTGGCGCCCGTGCCCGAGCGACCGGTGTGAAACGACTGCTGCGCGATCAGGTCGAGCAGGTCTTTGCAGGCGGAAAACCCGTCGGCGTCGCCGCCGACCATGGCAATCGCGGAGCCGTTGCGCACCTGCGCGCTGCTGCCGGAAATGGTGGCGTCGAGATAGACGACGCCGCGTGCTGCGAGTTCGGTGCCCTGTGCCTCGGTCGACTCGGGGTGGCCCGTTGTCGTATCGATGATAATCTGCCCGCGGCGCAGGACGTGCGTGGCGGTGGCGACAACTTCCGCGACTTCCTTGTGCGTGGGCAGACTAAGGAAAACGCAGTCGCAGCTCAGCAAGACTCCGGCGGCCGACGAGGAGATTTCGCCCCCGAACCGGCCGAAGGCGGCTTGCCGCTCGGCATTCACATCGAAGCCGATCACTTTCCGTCCACCTCGGACGAGCCGCTGCGCGAGTTCGCCGCCCAGCAGACCGAGACCGATCACGCCGACCGGCGAGTGCGTAGCGGCATTTGCTGCAGCGATGGGGACCATTTAGAATCGCCCGGTGATGCCGGCGCTCAATCGCGTGCCATAATATTGGGAGTTGGTGGGCCGGTCGCCGCGGCCCTGAAAGTTGAGGTATTTCTCGTTAAACACATTGAACACATCGACGTAAAATCCGAGCCGCGGATTGAACGCGTATTTCACGCTGACATCCACCGACGTGCGCTGCTCCTGAAACACCTGCTGCGCCGGAATGGCGTTGAAGCCCGTCAGTCGCTCTCCGACGTAGTTGAGCTGGGCGCGCAGCGTGAGTTTGGAGCGGATGTAGGAAACGCCCACGTTGCTCGCGACCGGCGTGAAATTCGCGAGCTTGTCGACGATCGCCGTGCCGGAGAACGTCCCGCGGGTCAGCAGCCGGGTGTAGTTGGCGAACACGCCGAACCCGCCGAGCCAGCCGGGCAGAAATGTGAGTTGCTGCTGGTAGTTCGCCTCGAAGCCCTTCACGCGGGCCCAGCCGCCGTTGGTTTTGGTGTTCAGGTCGAAACCTTCGTATAGACCGCCGAAACCGTTGGCGGCGCCGCCCGGCACAGTGTTCCGCACGGAGAAAATGTAATCCTTGATCTCCTTCTGGAAGAAGCCGACCGAGATGAGTCCGACAGGTTTCAGGTAGCGTTCAACGCTGACATCGTAACCCGTCGAGCGCTGGGGCTTCAGGCCGGTGTTGTTCTGCGTGATGGAGTTTTGCGCCGTATCGACTGTCGTGATCGGCATGAGATCGGTGAAGGAGGGCCGGCCGATTCCGGTGGAGACGCTCGCACGGACCAGAGTGTCGGGCAGCGGCTCGTAACGCAGATGCACACTCGGAAACGTGTCGGTGTAACTCGATTTGCGAGTCGTCTTGCCGCCAAAGCGCAATTCCGGCTGGGAGGTGGGAAACCGGGTGTCGGTCACCGGGCCGGTGCCGGAGACGCGGGTGTTTTCCCAGCGCGCGCCCGCGAGCGCGGAGAATTTGCCGGCCTTCACGTGGCCCTGCAGATAACCAGCGGTGACGCCTTCGCTCGCCTTGCCGTCGTTGATGAGCAGATTTTGACCGGACCGGTTGCGATCGTAGGCGAAGACCGACGGGTTGGCGGCGATCTCCCGGTGCATGGCCCGCCAGTCGGGCCACGCTGCGAGCTGCGTGTAGAAACCGTTAATGGGAAGGTAGCGATGCCCGTCATCCCGGAACCGGTTAAGATTGTCGTCATTGATTCCGGTGGCCGCGTTGCGACCCGCGACGCCGTCGGGCCCGACATAGGTCCAGACGTCTTGGGCTCGGTCCTGCTTCTTCTCCTGAAACCGATAGCGGAAACCTCCCTTGAGATATGCGGGCAACACGGTGGCGAATGTTCGCTTCACATTGAGCTGGGCCGATGAGATTTCGTCATTTGCGTGGAAATCTTTCCGGTTAAGTGAATCAGTGAAGGCATTGTCATAGTTCGCCGGATCCAAGCCGCCGGTGCGCACGATCGAGGGGAAATGCAGCCGGTTGGTGCGATCGACCGTGTAATTTACGCCGTTCACGCGCAGTGAGAGATCCGTGCGCTTCTCAAACCCGATCGAGGGCGCGTGGGAGGCATCCGCATCAACCTGAAAGTCGCGCCAGGTCAGCTTCGCTCCGGCGAGCAGGCGCAACGTTTTCACGGTGCGAACGCGATCCTCCATTTCGTATTCGAACTGACCGTTGGTCAGCACGGTCACGACGTCGTCGGTCGAAACCGCGGTGCCGGTGCTGCGCCGGACGCGCTGCTTGTGCTGATCCATGATATCGCGGAAATTGTTATACATCACGCTGGCGAAAACGGACGCAGCCCGACTCAGCTTGTAGTCGGCGCGCGCGCTGATGCCCGCGCGATCGAGACGGATTTCGTCTTCCGAGAGTTGAAAGTCCGTCATCGGTGCCGGGGCGGTGAACGTGGGATTGGTGTAGCCGGCGCGAAAGGCGGAGCGTGGCCCCGACGTGCGATTGAAGCTGCCCGCCAGGACGAGACCGAGGCGGCGCTCCGCGCCGAAAACATCCGAATAGGAAAAGCTCGCCGAGGGATAGGATGTGCCGCGCTGGACGTAGGTGTTAACACCGACGGAGTAGTCGAAAACCCGGCCCGCCCGATCGAACGCACTCTTCATCTTCAAGTTGATCGATCCGCCGATCGAATCGGCATCCATGTCGGGCGTCGCCGCCTTGATCAGCTCGACGGACTCGATCGATGCGGTGGAAACCTTGTCGATCTCAAACGCGCGGCCCGAGCCGCGGGTCGTCGCCCCGGAAAGTCGCGTGCCATCGACCGTGACCGAATTCAAATCCGCCGACATGCCGCGAACGGAAATCTGAAATACGTCGCCCTCGTCGCGTTCGGCGCCGACCCCAGACAACTTGATCAACAAATTGCCGAGGTTGCTGTCCGCAACATTGCCAAATGCATCCGTGGCAACACTCGTCTTGATATTGTCCGCTGCGCGTTGGCTGCTGATCGCCGCCGCCTGGCCCTCGCGCACGCTGGAAACCCTGAAGGCGTCGAGTTGGTAGATCTTCGACGAGACTTCGACGAGCACTTCACTCGCGGCCCCGGCGGCGACCGTGACGTTGAGTCGGGTGACATCGAGTCCGGGATAGGTAACGACGAGCGTGCGCGTGCCCGGCGGCACACCCTTGAGGAGGAACCCGCCGCCCACCGCGGAAAGGTCGTTAATCCCCGGATTGCCGTCGAGAACGATGCTGGCGCCGGCGAGGTAGGCGCCAGTCGCGGCGTTGAGCACGCGGCCTGACACCGTGCCCGTCGTTTGGGCGTGGAGCGACGCCACGGCGAGGATGAAGAGGGTAACGGCGAACGCACATGTCGTGCGGAGTGAAAACAAGAACGCTTTAGGATTCATGGGGCGAGGGGTTGAGTCCGCATGCGCCGGATAACTCCGATGCCTACCGCAGACCGTGGTAACAGCGGCAAGGGCTACGGAGGGCGTTTCGGGTTGCACGACCAATCATCTTGTATCTGCGGAATACAAGTGCAGCGCGATGACCGACCGCCACCCGTCAGCGCGGCGGTGCCGGCGGTCCGATCGACTGGCCGGCGACGAATTGCGGCACCAGCCCGGTCATGCGTGAGCTTGAGGGTCTCGCCGACCGCCAGTCGCGCCAGCGCGACCGCCAGTTTGCGGGCGATCGCGGAGGAATCCGAGCGGTAGCGCGCGACTGCGGGCACCAGATACTCGGCGAACGTATCGTCTTCCCGGCAAATCACAGAGAGGTGGCAAGGAATCTCCATCCCGAGCCGCGGCAGGATCGTCAGGACCGCCGGCAGACTGAGCGACTTCGTGATGAAGAGGGCCGTGGGTCGCGGCGTGACGCGCGCCAGCCGAACGAGCCGCGAATGGATTTGGGCCAGAGAGCCGTCGTGATCGAGCACGAGCGGTGACGGAGATCCGGCGGGAAGAGCGGCGCCAAACGCATTGCGCGTCGAGGCATCCGCGGCGGACCCGGTGTGCTGCAGAAGGATCGCCGTCCGCCGGTGGCCGGCCGAGATGAATTGAGCGGCGGCGTGCTGCGCGATGGCGGCGTGATCGTATTCGATCGAGGGGAGATCGACCCCGGGGAAAACCGAGCCGACGAGCATGACCGGGAGCTGGCGCGCAGCGAACCACCGCTGCATGACCTCAGTGCTGGCGAACAGCACCCAAGCCGAGCGGGGATGCATCCGGAGCAGTTTTTCCAACCGCACCTCGGGTCTCTGTCCATAATGCAGACCACCCTCGCTCAACCTCATTTCGAGACCCGATCGCTGTAGCAGCGGCCCCAATTCGCCCGCCCATCGTGCCACCGACGGGCGCAACCGCCACAGCGGCTCCGGCAGCAAGACGACCACCTGCTTCACGCTCGGTTGAGCCGAGGCGCGAGCGGACCGACGGTGGACGAGCGTCGGGGCGCCCTGCCGCAGGCTGATCAGCTTGCGCCGGGCGAGATCCTGCAATGCGGCGCGCAGCGTGGTGCGACTGATGACGAGTTGCGCGCAGAGTGCGTGCTGCCCCGGGAGTTCACCCGGCCAGCGGCCTTCGCGCAGACCGCGTTCCAAAATCGCGACCGTCTGGCTGACGAGGGTGGCCCGTTGAGGGACGTTGGGCTGAGTCATCACGACAAACTTGAAGCATACGTCGCCTATTTTGCGCGGGGATTCTTCACGCGGTAGAAAAAACCGTCCTCGGCGCCGATGAGCAGCTCGCGTGTCGCTGCGAAGTAAGTGGGCTTCGTGGCGTGGCCGGCGAGGACGTGCGCGCTCACCGGACCCTCGTCGCGGAAGGCCCACTGGCCGGCGGCATTCTTGCCGAGGTTGCGGAAGAAATTCACGTTGGGCGCGCTGTTGAGGAGGATGTCCGGCTTCCCGTCGCCGTCCCAATCGACGATGCAAAACGTGCG
>JANXSC010000173.1 GCA_025352845.1 Opitutaceae bacterium | reverse complement strand
AAAAGTGCTTTCGCTTCGGATGCGAAATACAGGCCGTCCGCGGCGAAGTGCATGTAGAGTCGCCCAGCTGCAAATCGGTCGTTGAAAAGAAGCGTCTTACCGGTGCGTTGGTCCACAATCACGCCGTGGAACCGGCCATTGAGTCGTGAGACAAAGCCTTCGCCTTCCTCTTCGTAGCAACGGACGAGGCATTCCGCATCCGTTTGAAACACGTGACCGCGTGATCGGAGCGCCCGGGCTTTCTTTTCGAGGTCAAAATCACGCCCATTGAAAACAAGCAAGATACTGCCGGCGGCGTTCCACCCTGCGCATTTGGTTTCGGGATTCCGCTGCACCCAGGTAACGTGAGAGCGAAGGCGATCATTGACGGAGTCCGAAACGGACGACGGCCCGTCGATGGCGCTTTGCAGGGTCCGCGCCATCAAACCGACCTCCAGCTTTGAAGCAGGATTTTGTGTGCGAGCGCCAAGGATGCCTGCGATTCCAGCCATGGGATCGTTTGGCTACTTGAGAACTGGGCCTAGTCCCTTCGACGTGGCGCAATAGTGCCAGCTTGTCGGAATAGACTGAAAACTGGAGCCGGCGGGAGGAATTGAACACTCCATCTGCTGAAAACGAGTCAACCGCTCTAACGTTGAGCTACACCGGCGAAAAATTCTCATGTCGCGGACTGAGTTGAGACAGGCACGGAGCGTGCACTGCGAAAATGAGGCGCGACCTTGTCGTAAACGAAGGCGCGCGAGTCGAGGAGAAAGTTGGTGATGGGTTCTGGGAGGTGGGCGGCGACGCCGCGATGCAGTCCGAGGGAGAGTGCTAGCCGGCCTTTGGCGGTGAGCGGAACGTAGTAGCGGGGAAGCAGCACCTCGACGAAGCCGTTGCGACGTTTGAATTCGGTCACACTGCTGTTGCGCTTGTTGCCGTAAACATACTGACCGTAGATCAAATGATCGATGGCTTGTTTCGAGCAGAGTTCCATGGCTGCGGTGAGCAGCGCATTCGTCGGATGCTTCTCATATTGGTCGTTTCGCGAAAGGATCTGCATGATGCGGGCGGTGCGGCCGCAATAGACCATCTTAACGAAACCAATGAGGCGGCCTTCGAGGAAGGCGCCGATGAAACGACTGCGCTCAAGGTAGCTCGAGTTCTCGGTCCGAACCCGTTCGAGATCTTTTCCGTAGTGCCAGAAGCGCCGGCCCTGCCGCACCGGAGCCTCGTCGTAGATCGCCTTAATGCCGGCGACGAGTTCGGCGTCGAATTCCACGGGACGCACGGAGACGCCTCGTTTCTGGGATTTCCGCACGTTCTTGCGCGACTCTTGCGGGAGGGCATCCCACCAAGCCTTAAAATTGGTGGTGCTGCCGACGGCCAGATTGTCGTGCTCCAAGTGGAGATCGGGGTATTCGACCGAATATCTGGGCAGTGATTGGGCGAATGTGAAAAGGTCGGCGTCTAATCCGGCCGTGCGAAGGGCCTCCAGAATCGCAAACGGATTAGCGATGGGAGGAAGGTCGAGCCAGACTTCGTCGAAGATCACCGCAGTTCGCAGCCAACCTTGGCTACAGACGACACGGCGGCCCTCCACATCGAACGTGGGAAAGCGCCGAGGCGCATCCACGGGAACGATTGTTTTGGCGGTGGTCATTTTCTTACGGTTAACTTGGAGAAATGTTGCGTCATGCCGGCATCTACATTGGTCGGGCATCCATGGGGTGAAGACCTACAGCGGCGAGGAGCCGGCCGACGTGGTCGCAGCATCTGATGGAGAGTTTCATGAAGCGGTGATGGCCGGCGAGCAATGAGAACGGGAGAATAATCGCGTAAAGCGGAACAGCGATGATCGACTTCGCCAACAGCGCCATGCGGCCCTTGGAAATCTTGAGGCTGTTTTTACCCCGCAGAAGGGCGCGTTGCAGGGCATATTTACGCGTCCACCGCGAGGGCGGCACGGTTTCGTAGGCGACCGCTTCGTTGCACCAAAAAAATTTCGCTCCGGCGGCCGTCATGCGTTGGAAAAAATCGACGTCTTCGCCGCCGGTGCCGAACTGCGCACGAAACGGCGGCGCATCGGGCGGAAGGATGGCCCGACGAAAGAGCACGTTGCCGGTGCGGCACTGCGACCAGACGAGAGGGGTGCCGGTGGGAAATTCCGGCCGCTCGCAGAAGCGGCCCTTGAGCAGCCATTGTGGCGGCGGAGCGTCAAAATGCGGGCGCACCGGACCGAGGATGCCGGCCGCGTCGTGGTATTCGCAGGTGGCGTAGAGCTCGGCCAACCAGGTTTCGACCGGGAATTCGTCATCGTCGATGAATGCGATGAAATCGCCCCGTGAATTCGCGATCGCGCGGTTGCGGACCAAGGCGATGTTTTGGGTTGGCTCGCAGCAATAGGTGACCTGGCCCGGTGCGCGTTGCGCGAATTCGGCCACGAGGGTTTCCGCGGAGCGTGCGGCATCGTTGTCCGCGACTACGACCGAATACGTCAGCGATTCGCCGACCTGCTGCTTTTCCAGTGCCTCCAGCAGGCGGCGCAGCAAGTCGGGGCGCTTGTAGGTGCAAATGCAGACGCTGATGTGGGGTGGCTGACCCTTCGAATGGGACGCATTCTGCTCGTTGGGATCGGACGACATGATGCGGACTAGGCGCCGTTACTGGAAACGGCGGCAGCGTTCGGTGCCGAAACAGGTTTCTTCTCCAGTCGGAGGAGTTGTCGCAGCCGTGTCATCTGTTCCCCGCGGTGAAACGCCATCAACTCGCGTGAAACCGGACGGTGCATCCGCGTGACACAGGCCCACCAGTAGCCGGCGATGAAATACACCGAGCCGATGACAAAGGGTGACTCCCGGAATTGGAAAATGCCGCGCAGCGTCTCCCAGACCGGATGGCCGCCGACGTAGTAGGCTTTTCGCCCGTAGTGAAACCTCGCCATCAAGGGACTGTGGTTGCCGGTCCCGATCTTGCGGTGATG
>JANXSC010000078.1 GCA_025352845.1 Opitutaceae bacterium | reverse complement strand
CGGGGACGTGCCCGCCCACCGGCAAAGTCCAAAAGCAACGGGCCGTTGGTATTTACGCCAGCACCCGCCGCAGGCTGTCGAGGTCGAGGATGCTCGCGAGCGATTCTTCCTGCACGACGGCGGCGGCGAGGGCGGCCTTTTCCTTTTGGAGCGCGCGGATTTTTTCCTCCACCGTGCCTTCCGCGAGGAGCCGATACGCGACCACCGGCTGTGTCTGGCCGATGCGGTGCGTGCGATCGATCGCCTGCGCCTCGACGGCGGGATTCCACCACGGGTCGTAGAGGATGACGTAGCTCGCGGCGGTGAGGTTGAGGCCGAAGCCGGCGGCTTTGAGCGAGAGGAGGAAAACGGTTTTCGTCTTGTCGCGCTGAAATTCGTCGACGAGTTCGGCGCGGTTTTCCGTCGCGCCCGTGAGCATCAGGTGCCCGATGCCGGAGCTGTGCAGTCGCACGCGGATGATTTCGAGCATCTCGACGAACTGGCTGAACACGAGGACCTGGTGGCCCTCGTCGCGGAGTTCTTCGAGGCGCTCCAGCAACGCGTCGAGCTTGGCGCTCGGCAGGTGGCGGTGCGCCGGATCGATGAGCCCGGGGTGGCAGCAGATCTGGCGGAGGCGGAGGAGGCTCGCGAGGATGTTGAAGCGCACCGAGTCGAGCGCGCGGTCGGTGGCGATGCCAAGGAGCTGGGCGCGGGCGCGCTTGAGCTCGGCGTCGTAGAGCTTGCGTTGCTCGCCCTCGAGCTCGACCACGATTTCATCTTCCGTGCGCGGCGGCAGATCGGGGGCGGCCTGGGCCTTGGTGCGGCGGAGGAGAAAATGCCGCACGCGCCGGTGCAGCCGCGAAAGCGCGGCGGGATCGGACTCGTCGTATTGGCGGCGGAAGGCCGTCTGCGTGCCGAGGAGACCAGGCTGCGCAAACGCGAAGAGGCTCCAGAGATCGGTGAGCCGATTCTCGATCGGCGTGCCGGTGAGCACGAGCCGGTGGCGGCTCGGCAGCGAGCGCGCGGTGGCGGCGACCTGACTGCCGGGATTTTTGATGAACTGGCCCTCGTCGAGCACGACCGCGTCCCACGACTGTTGCTGAAACCACGCGGCGTTGAGCCGGAGCTGCGTGTAATTCGCGACCAAGAGCTGAGGGCCGGGAGCTGAGGGTTGAGAGCCGGAAGCGGCGGAACCGAGGCGGAGGGGGTTGAAGGCGACGGCGTGGAGTGTCGGTGCGAAGCGCTCGGTTTCAACCAGCCAGCCATGCGTGACGCTCTTCGGGCAGACGACGAGCACGCGCAGCGGTGCGCCGCCCGCGCGCGGTTCGGCGGCGAGGTGCAACAGCCACGCGAGGGCTTGCACGGTTTTGCCCAGGCCCATGTCGTCGGCGAGCACGCCGCCGAAGCCGAGCGAGGCAAGATGCGTGAGAAACTGAAATCCCTCGCGCTGATATGGCCGCAGCGTCGCGCGCAACTCCGCCGGCACCTCGGGTGGCACCACCGCGGCGAGGGCGGTCACGCGTGAGCGCAGCGCGGCGGCCAGTTTGGCGTCGCGAGATTCGAGACTCGCGGCCTCGGCGGCGAGTTGGAGGGCGTGGAGCTTGTGCGTCGCGGGCTTGCCGGTCGCGAGCACGTCAGCGGCGCCGAGCCCGAGGCGATCGAGTGCGGCGGCGGCGGGTTCGCCCGCGGCACCGTCGGCGAGTTCGATGCGGCGCCAGCCGGTGCCGGGCAGGCTCACCCATTTGCCGCGCGCCTTGAGCAGCAGCGCGATCTCGGCGGCGGTGAGCGTGTGATCTTCGACGCGCAACGCCACCGTGAGATCGAACCAGTCGCGCTGCGCGCCGTCTGATGGGGCGGCGGAAAACTCCACGTGTGCGCGCAGCGGCGGGCCGAGCAACCCGGCGAGCTGCGGCGATGCCTCGACGGCGAGGCCGGGCGGCAGCGAGGCGTGCCACGCGATGAAGTCCTCGGGAAACGTCTTCGTCGCGTAGCGCGTCCACGTATTTTCGAATGAATTCCACGTGACCTTAAAATCCGTGAGCCGGGCGGCTGCGGTGTGCGCCACCCCGAGATCGAATTCGAGCACGGGATCGTCGGAGCTCCGGGCCGGCGGCGCGCCGCCTTTGGTCCACTGCCAGCCGCCGCCCCCGCACCAATGCTGCGTGCAGGGCGGGTGGTCCGACGTCGCGAGGAGCTGCGCGTGAAAAAACGCCGCGTGGTATTCCGACTCCGGCTCGGTGACCCAACAGCGCAGCACGGGGCGCAGTGTCACGCGGCGCACCTTCAACTCGAGCGAACTCGGCAGGCGCAAGCCGGCCGCCCGCAACCGCATCATGATCTTGGGATCGTTGAGGCCGGCGGTGGGCAGCGTGCGCGCGGGCAGCGCCGGTGGACCGCGCCACACGCGGCCATCGAAAAGATAAATCGGCTCGGGATGGGGGGCGATGAGCCTGGCCTCGGTGGCGTCGCGGCCGTCGGGCGTCACGAGGCGGAGGTCGAGCCGGTCTGGACCCTGCGCCGACATCATGGCCTGGGGTTGCAGCGGTTCGGATTCGAGGACGAAGGGGGCTTCGTTCGGGAGACAGATTGCGGGGCGCGCCGCCGTGGTGCGCAGCAGCGCCGCCGCCATCGGCGGATCGAGGCCTTCGCGCGCGGGCTGGTTGAGGTTGGCGCGCAGCTCGGCCGCGAGGGCGTTGCCGAGGGCGGCTTCGGCCGGCGTGAGGTGTTCGAAATCCGAGGGTCGCGCGCCACCGAGGTCGCGCAGGAGTTTCTGTGTCGGCGCTCGCCAGGGAAGTTTGGGTGAGGTGCGCGTCTCGATGCGCAGCCCGCCGTCGATGAGCAGGCGCGCTCGTAGGCCGGCCAAACCCGCGGCGGGATTCGGTCGAGCGGCCGCCGTCATCTCGTCGGCGGAGGCGAGGGCGCGACGCCACACCGCGAGTTCCTGCTGCACACTCTGCTCCTCGATCGCGGCGCGGACGGCGCGCGTGTCGGTCATCGGGCGGAATACCTCGGGGATCGGCTCGCCGGTCGTCTCATAGTGATGCGCGAGATATTGCCAGAGCGCCCACGGATCGGCGGGCGGATGCGCGCGATCCCACCAGCCGGCAAACGCGAGATCGTAGAGCGTGGCGCCGCGCGGCGGCGTGTAGCGGAAACCGTGGCGCTCAAGCCGGCCGGGAAAAAGCGTGTGCCGGTCATTGGCAAACTCGGCGAACAGCGCCGAGAGCTGCGCGAGCTGGTTGCCCTCGGCCTCGGTGAGCGGGCGGCCGAGTTTTGTCGCAAGGATGGGCGCCCATTCTTCGCGAAAGGTTTTTTTTCTCGGCCGGGCCGCCATCGGCGGCGGCAGGGGAGCGGGCGGCACGACGGCGGGACGGGGCGCGTCCCCCTCGCTCTCGACCGTGGTGATCCAGGCGCGCGCTGCGGCGTAGGCGTGCTTGCACTGGACGCGCACCGGGCACGCGCACGTCGAGCTCCACTTGCCGCGCGTGTAGAAGAGCGTGAGCTCGTAGGGCTCCTGCCCCTGCACGACCGCCTGCACAAAATGATCGGCGGTGGCGCGCACATCGTGCACATGACCATGCTCCCAGTATTCCTGGCCGCGTTCGCGCGTCCCCTCGTCGAAGGTCGCAATCCACGCGCGCAACACGGCGAGCGCATCGGGCGCTCGCACGCTGCGGACGGAGGGAGGGCGCGGTTTCGGCATGGGAACGAGGGCCGGCACGAAGCCGGCGCGACTCAATGCACCTTGTCTTCCAACAGCGCGAAGAGGTCGGCTTCCGTGATGCGGGTCTGCTGCATCGAGTCGCGTTCGCGGAGCGTAAACGTGTCGCCCGGCTTCTCGATCGTGTCGAAGTCGATCGTCACGCACCACGGCGTGCCGATCTCGTCTTGGCGACGGTAGCGTTTGCCGATGTTGCCGCCGTCGTCGTAGAACACGGCGTAGCGGCGCTGGAGTTTCTTGTAGAGATCGTGGGCGCGTTTCGTGAGCGCTTCTTTGTTTTTCAGGAGCGGGAGCACGGCGACTTTCACCGGTGCGATGCGCGGCGAGAGCCGGAGCACGGTGCGTTTCTCGACGTTGCCCTTCTCATCCTTCACATCCTCCTCCGCGTAGCCGGCGCAGAGCACGGCGAGCAGGATGCGGTCGACGCCCACGGCGGGCTCGATCACGTGCGGGACGAATTTCTTCTTCGTGGCCTCGTCGAAAATCTCCTGCGGCTTGCCACTGGCGGTCGCGTGCTGGCCGAGGTCGTAGTTGCCGCGGGCGGCGATGCCCCACAGCTCCTGCACGCCGAAGGGATACTCGAACATGATGTCGGTCGTGCCCTTCGAGTAGAACGCGAGTTTCTCCTTCTTGTGTTCGTAGAGGGAGAGCTTCGATTCCGGGAGGCCGACGGAGAGGAGCCACTGGCGGCACCACTCGATCCATTCCTGATGGCACTTCGACCAGTCGGCATCCTCGTGGATGAAGTATTCCATCTCCATCTGCTCGAACTCGCGCGAGCGGAAGATGAAGTTGCGCGGTGTGATCTCGTTGCGGAAACTTTTCCCGATTTGCGCGATGCCGAACGGCAGCTTCACGCGGCCGGTGTCCCAGACATTCTTGAAATCGACGAACATGCCCTGCGCCGTCTCGGGCCGCAGGTAGGCGACGGCCGAAGCATCGGTCATCGCGCCGACGTTCGTCTGGAACATCATGTTGAAGGCGCGCGGCGCCGTCAGGCTGCCCGGCTCGCCGGTGGCGGGCGAGGGGATGAGCGGGATCTCGGCTTCCTGGGCCTCGGTGAAATCCTTGGCGACGACCGGGCTGAGCGTGCCAGTGATAGCCTTCTTGCGCTTGAACAACTCAGCCGCGGCCTGGAGGTCTTCGGCGGTTTTTTCGCTTTCGAGCGCGGAGACGTAGCCGACGGCCTTGCCGTCCACGACGACCGGCGACCAGAACAACTGGTCGGCGCGATAACGCTGCTTGCTCACCTTGCAGTCCACGAGCGGGTCGCTGAAGCCCGCGACGTGGCCGGACGCCTCCCACACCTTCGGGTGCATGATGATCGACGACTCGAGGCCGACGATGTCGTCGCGGCGGCGGACCATGTCGTTCCACCAGCAGTCGCGGATGTTCTTCTTAAGCTCGGAGCCGAGCGGGCCGTAGTCAAAAAAGCCGTTGAGGCCGCCGTAGATTTCGGAGGACGGGTAGATGAAGCCGCGGCGCTTCGCGAGCGACACGAGGGCTTCCATGAGGTTGGGTTCGGCGGCGTTGGACATGGTGGGAAGGATCGCCCCCAACTGGATGTGGGGAGCAGTTGGCGAG